>CAVIVB010000049.1:1747-8670 GCA_963645785.1 bacterium | reverse complement strand
ATGGTGAGTAAGTCGGGGTTGGAGGAATCACGAACGATGAGAGTATACGAGATAGCGAAGGAAGCAGGGGTCACGAGCGCGGCAGTTTTGGCGGCGGCAGAAGCGGCTGAGATTGAAGTGACGAACGCGATTAGTCTTGTGGAAGAAGGGGATGTGGAGAAGTTGCGTGCGGCGTTTGTTGGGAAGGGCGCGGCGGCGGAACTTGCATCGAAGCGTGCGGAGAAGGCGAAGAAGGCGAGTGCGATTGCGGCGGGGCGCATTGAAGGTGAGAAGGCGTCCTTGGAGAAGCATTTGAAGATTGCAGCGGATGCGGCGGCTGGGCAGAAGGTTGAGACGAAGATTGCCGCGGTGAAGGTTGAAGAGAAGGTGGAGAAGGCGGCGGGCGCGGCGAAAGTTGCGCCGGTGACGAATGCGAAGCCGAAGCAAGTGGTGCCGACGATTTCTGCGAAGTTGACGGGGCTGACGGCGCATGCGGGGTTCAAGCCGTTGCAGAAGGCGCGGCCGGCGGCGTCGATTACGATTACGGTGACGGAGAAGAAGCCGGCGAAGCCGAAGATTGAAGTGGCATCGGCGAAGAAGGGGGATAAGCGCGGCGGAAATGGTGCGAAGGACGCGGGAAAAGTGCCGCGGGTTGCGCCGGCGGTGCCGCAGCAGGGGAGCCGCATTTCGGTGAATGAAGACGCGAAGGAGATTTCGATTCGCGGTGCGGTGATTGTGAAGGATTTGGCGGCGAAGCTGGGGATCAAGCCGAATCGGTTGATTGCGGATTTGATGATGCTGAAGGTGTTGGCGTCGATCAATCAGCGTGTGGAGCCGGACATTGCGACGAAGGTTGCGGAGAAGTATGGCTTCAAGGTGACGATTGAGCATGCGCGTGACAAGGCGGCGGCCAAGCCTGTGATGAAGGCGATTGACGCGGATGATTTGATTCCGGAAGATCCGCCGGAGACGTTGAAGCCGCGTGCGCCGGTGGTGACGTTCTTGGGGCATGTTGACCATGGCAAGACGACGTTGATGGACTGGATTCGCAAGGAGCATGTCGCGGCGGGTGAAGCGGGCGGCATTACGCAGCAGATTAGTGCGTACCAGGTTGAGATTGCCGGGAAGAAGATTACGTTTTTGGATACGCCGGGGCACGCGGCATTTAGTGCGATGCGGGCGCGTGGTGCGCAGATTACGGATATCGCGGTGTTGATTATTGCCGCGGATGACGGGATTATGCCGCAGACGGAAGAGTGCATTCGTGTGGCGCGTCAGGCGGGCGTGCAGATCATGGTGGCGATTACGAAGTGCGACAAGCCGACGGCGCAAATTGACCGTGTGAAGCAGCAGTTGCAGAAGCGGGGGCTGACGCCGGAAGATTGGGGCGGCGATATTATTTGCTGTCCGGTGTCGGGCGTGACGGGTGAGGGCGTGGATTCGCTCTTGGAGAACATTTTGGTGCAGGCGGAAGTTTTGGAATTGCAGGCGAATCCGAATCGGCGTGCGAATGGGTACGTGATTGAGTCGGAATTGCAGCAGGGGCTTGGGCCGTGCGCGACCTTGCTTGTGATGGGCGGCACATTGAAGGTGGGCGATGCGATTTTGATTGGTGAGCACTTTGGTAAGGTGCGTGCGTTGATTGATGACCATGGGCGGCGGGTGAAAGAAGCGCCGCCGGCGATGCCGGTGAAGTGCACGGGGCTTTCGGGCGTGCCAGATGCGGGCGCGGAGTTCCGTGTGATGCTGGATGAAAAGCGGGCGCGGACGCTGGCGGAACAGACGGCACAGGAGCGCAAGGAGCAGGAACTTTCGACTTCGAAGGCGGCGACCTTGGATGCGTTGATGAGCCGGATGGCGGCGGAGGGCAAGCGCGAGTTGAACGTGATTGTCAAGTCTGATACGCAGGGGTCGCTAGAGGCGATTGTGGAGGCGCTCAATCAGATTAAGAGCGAGAAGGTTGGCTTGAATGTGATTGGGACGGGGACGGGCAATGTGTCGCTGACGGATGTGAAAAGTGCCGCGGCGGGCAAGGCCGTCATCGTGGGCTTTGACATTGGCAATGACGCGGGTGTGCAACAGCAGGCGCGGCATGATAGCGTGCGGATTAATTCGTTCCGCATTATTTATGAGTTGATTGATCACGTCAAGCAGTGCATGCTGGATTTGTTGCCGCCGGAGTACAAGGAGGTTATCAAGGGGCATGCGGAGATCAAGGCGATTTACGACATTGGCAAGCTCGGGAAGATTGCGGGTTCGCAGATGCTCGATGGCACGTTGATTGCGAAGGAACGGTTCCGCATTTTGCGCAACAAGCAGGAAGTGTGGGATGGCAAGGTGCAGACGATTCGCCACTTCAAGGACGAGGTGAAGGAAGTGACGGGTCAGCAGGAATGCGGCGTGTGCTTTGTGAATTATGAAGCTTTCCAAGAGGGCGATGTGATTGAGTGCTACGTCTTGGAAGAATTGCCGAGGTCGCTGTGAGTGTTGATCGTCTCGAGCGTGTGAATAGCTTGTTGAAGCGGGTGATTGCGGAGGCGATGCACTCGGTGATGCAAGGCGATACAGTCGCGCCGGGATTGATTACGGTGACGGGCGTTGCGTGTGGGAAGGATTTGCGCGATGCGACGGTGAGTGTTTCCATTTTTGGGGACGATGAGCTGAAGGAACGTGCGATGCAACATTTGCGGCATAATGCCAAGCGTTTTCAGGCGATTATCAATCGGGAGGTGCGGCTGAAATTTACGCCGCGCCTTGTCTTTCAGTTGGATCGCTCGCTGGAGAAGGGCGATGCCGTGCTTGCAATTTTGAACAACTTGCCGCCGATTGAGACGTAAGATCCGACCGCGGCAGTTTTTATAACAATCTAAAAAACGATTCGAAGGAGAGAAGAAAAATGAGACCAGTAGTTCTAATCATCCGCGATGGCTGGGGCATCAATCCCCGCAAGGACGGCAACAGTGTGTACGGCGCGAAGACGCCTGTCATTGATCAGATTCGCGCGCGTTATCCGCATTGCTTGCTGGATTGCTGTGGCGAAGCGGTGGGCTTGCCGGATGGGTATCAGGGGAGCTCAGAAGTGGGGCACCTCAACATGGGCGCGGGGCGCATTGTGGTGCAGGAGTTGAAGCGCATTGACGATGGTCTTTCCTCGGGCGAACTTTTCAAGTCTCCGAAGTGGACGAATTTGATTGCGGACTGGAAGAAGAATAATTCGCAATTTCATTTCTTTGGTTTGTTGCAGGATGAGGGCGTGCATGCGCACCAGGAGCACCTCTTCAAGTTGATGCGTCGTGCGCGGCAAGAATTCCCGGAAGGCCGCATTGTGGTGCATCCGTTCCTTGATGGCCGCGACACGCCGCCGCGCTCCACGCTTGAATACATCGCGCGTTTGAAACAGGAACTTGCCGCGGTGGGCAACGCGAAGATTGGCACGGCGATGGGTCGTTATTATGGCATGGACCGCGTCAAAAATTGGACGCTGACGAGTGAGGCGTATGATTGCATTGTGAGCTGCAAGGGCAAGAAGGCGGCCGCGATTGAGGATGCGGTCAAGGCGGAATACGACACGGGTAAGACGCCGGATGGCGCGCCGATGACGGATGAATACATTCCGTGCTATGTGATTGGCGATTACGCGGGCGTGAAGGATGGCGATGTTATCATGCACACGAACTATCGTCAGGACCGTGCGATTCAGTTGACGCAGGCGTTTGTGTGTGACGATTACGCGGGTGAGCGCAGTGCGCGCCCGAAGGTGACGTTCCTTGGTTTCACGCGCTATTGGGATGAGTTCCAGGATTACCTCTTGGGCGCGATGGGCGCGGGCGGCGGCATGGACAACTTGCTCGGTGAGGTCGTTTCCAAGGCGGGCATTCGTCAGCTTCGTTTGGCAGAGACGCAGAAGTTCCGCCACGTGACAAGCTTCTTCAATGGCAAGTCCACGACGCCGTCTGAAGGCGAGGACCAAGTGGAAGTCAAGTCGCGTTTTGATCCGGCGACGTTTGCTTCGCACCCTGAGATGGATGCATACAATGTGACGGACGAGCTCTTGAAGCGCCTTGAGAATAATCCGTACGGCTTCATTGTCGTCAACTATGCGAACTGCGATATGGTCGGTCACACAGGCGTGCAAAGTGCCGCGACGAAGGCCGTCGAAGTGACAGATGAATGCATCGGCAAAATTCTGCCGCGCCTTCTTGAACTCGATGCGCACGTCCTCATTTATGCGGACCACGGCAACGCCGAACAGATGGTCGATTACAAGACGGGCCTCACGAGGACTTCGCACACGCTCAACTTGGTGGACTGCTTCTACGTCGCGAATGACGCGGCGGGCGTGCGCTTGACGCCGCTTGCAAAACTCTCGGCCATCGCGCCGACCGCGTTGCAAATGCTCGGCATCCCAGTTCCGCCGGAAATGACGACGCCGTCGCTTCTCGCGGGCAAAGAGCCCTGGTCGAAGACCTCGCTCAACATCTAACGCGGCAAATAAAGGAGACGAGACATGAGCGACAAGATTACGATGCAAGGTGGCAAGTTGTGCGTCCCAGACCACCCAATCATCCCGTTCATCGAAGGCGATGGCACGGGCCCGGACATCACCCGCGCGGCGCAAGTCGTGTGGAATGCCGCGGTTGCGAAGGCCTACAACGGCCAGCGCAAGATTGAATGGCGCGAAGTCCTCGCCGGCGAAAAAGCGTTCAAGGCGACGGGCGAATGGTTGCCGCAAGAAACGCTCGATGTCTGCCGCGATTGCCTCGTCTCCATCAAGGGCCCGCTCACGACGCCCGTCGGTGGTGGCATTCGCTCCATCAATGTGGCGATGCGCCAGGAGTTGGATCTTTACGTCTGCTTGCGCCCCGTGCGCTACTTCAAAGGCGTGCCTTCCCCAGTCAAACATCCGGAGCTCACCGACATGGTCATCTTCCGTGAAAACACGGAGGACATCTACGCGGGCATCGAATGGATGAACGGCACGCCCGAAGTCGAAAAGGTGAAAGCCTTCCTCCTCGGTGAAATGGGCGTCAAGAAGATTCGCTTCCCGAAGACGGCCTCAATCGGCATCAAGCCGGTCTCGCTCGAAGGCACGGAACGCCTCGTCAAAGCCGCGCTCGATTACGCCATCGCGAACGACCGCAAGTCCGTCACACTTGTCCACAAGGGCAACATTCAGAAGTTCACCGAAGGCGCTTTCCGCGATTGGGGCTATGCCCTCGCACGCCGCGAATATGGCGCGACGCTCATCGATAAAGGCCCGTGGTGCACCTTCAAGAATCCGAAGACAGGTCGCGACATCATCGTCAAGGATTGCATTTGCGACGCGTTCCTCCAACAGATTTTGACACGCCCCGCTGAATACGATGTAATCGCGACGCTCAACTTGAACGGTGACTACGTCTCGGACGCGCTTGCGGCGACGGTCGGTGGCATCGGCATTGCGCCGGGCGCCAACATCAATTATCAGACAGGCGTCGCCGTCTTTGAAGCGACCCACGGCACCGCCCCGAAATACGCGGGCCTCGACAAGGTCAACCCGGGCTCGCTCATCCTCTCTGGCGAAATGATGCTCCGCTACATGGGCTGGAACGAAGCCGCGGACCTCATCATCCAGGCGATGGACAAAGTGATTGCCGCCAAGACCGTCACCTACGATTTCGCCCGCCAGATGGAAGGCGCGACCGAGGTGAAATGTTCGGCCTTTGGTGCGGCCCTCGCTGCCGCCATGTGACGCGGCACTTTTTATGCGCCCGACCGCGGCACTTTTGCCGCGGTTTCACTTTTCTCAGAACCCTCATTCAATTTATTTATGGACTCAAATTCGAATCGTGAAAAACTCGCAAGCCGCATCGGCTTCATCTTCCTCTCGGCAGGCTGTGCGATTGGCCTCGGCAACGTTTGGCGCTTCCCCTACATCGCAGGTCAAAACGGCGGCGGCGCATTTGTCGCGCTCTACCTCGTCGCGCTCGCCCTCATTGGCCTCCCCGCCCTCCTCATGGAATTTACCGCCGGCCGCGGCGCGCAACGTTCCATCGCCCGCCTCCATGAAACCTTGACGCCCACCAAAAAAGCCTGGCGCTTCCACGGCGTCGTTGGCTTCATCGGCAACCTCCTCCTTATGATGTTCTACACGACCGTCACAGGCTGGATGCTCATCTACTTTGTCCGCATGTGCCGCGGTACTTTTACGGGTCTCAGCCCTGAAGGCGTCGGCACCGCCTTTGTGGGTATGCTCAATGCTCCACTCACCATGAGCGTCGCCATGGCCCTCGTCACCATTGCCGCGACAATCATTTGCGCCATTGGCCTCCAGAAGGGCGTCGAACGCGTCACGAAATGGCTTATGCTTTGCCTCCTCGTTTTGATCGTGATTCTCGCCATCAACTCCATCTACCTCGATGCCCACAACACAGGGCTCAAAGGCCTCACCTTCTACCTCGTCCCCGACTTCGCACGCATGAAATCGGTCGGCATCATCAAGGTCATCACCGAAGCCATGAACCACGCCTTCTTCACGCTCTCCATCGGCATCGGCGCCATGTCCATCTTCGGCAGCTATATCGGCCGCGACCGCACCCTCCTCGGCGAAACCCTCCACGTCTGCATCCTCGACACGCTCGTCGCCATCTCCGCGGGCCTCATCATCATCCCCGCCTGCTTCGCCTACGGCGTCCACCCCGACCAAGGCCCTGGCCTCATCTTCACAACGCTCCCGAACGTCTTCAACGACATGCCGCTCGGCCGCCTTTGGGGCTCACTCTTCTTCGTCTTCATGTCGTGCGCGGCCCTCACCACCGTCATCGCCGTCTTCGAAAACCTCATCGCCTGCCTCATCGACTACTTCAACTTCTCACGTCGCACCGCGGCAATTTTCACCGGCACCATCCTCTACTTCCTCGCGTTGCCCTGCATCTTCGGCTTCAACATCTGGAGCGCCTTCCACC
>CAVIVB010000049.1:0-1701 GCA_963645785.1 bacterium | reverse complement strand
CAATTTCTCACGTCGCACCGCGGCAATTTTTACCGGCACCATCCTCTACTTCCTCGCGCTCCCTTGCATCTTCGGCTTCAACATCTGGAGCGCCTTCCACCCGCTCGGCGGCTCGTCCGGCATCCTCGACCTCGAAGACTTCCTCGTCTCAAACCTCATCCTACCCCTCGGCGGCATCGCCTTCGCACTCTACTGCTCACACCGCTTCGGCTGGGGCTGGAAAAACTTCCTCGCCGAAGCCAACGCCGGCCACGGCCCCAAGTTCCCGAACTCCCTACGCATCTATTGCGGCTACATCCTCCCAATCTTCGTCGCCATCATCTTCATCCTCGGCCTCATCGACAAGTTCAAATAAATCGCCCCGCCCATGTCCACCGCCTACCACACATTCCAAACCATCCTCATCACCCTCGTCGCGATCTCCCTCGCACTCGTCGCGTGGCGTCGACGCGAATGGCGTGGCGGCCTCCTTGCCATGGCCTTCATCTTCCTCGGCATCGCCTTCAACGAATTCGAATGGCTCACCGACCGCCTCCCGCCGCTCAATATGCCCGAGCCCGAACTCATCCCCATCGCCACCTCCCTCGCCCTCGCGTTCGCCTGTTTCCTCATCTCCCCAGGCTCCACCTCCGCGGCATTTTACGAAGTTTGGCGCAACCGACGCTTCACACTCCTCGTCTGGGGACTCCTCCTCGTCTCCATCCTTGCCAACGCCATCCGCGCCAAAGAACTCTGGGCCTTCCTCGCGCCTGACCTCACCGACTCCTGGCAAGTCCGCTATTTCGCACAGCAACTCACCAAATTCTTCGGCCACATCCTCCTCCTCAACTGGGCCATCCTCTTCTTCATGGACGAATGGCATTGCCTCGTCCACCGTCCATCCCCACACGAACACCTCCTCCGCGAACACCCCCTCATCGAAATCGGTCAAGGCGCACGCCGCATCTGCTACCGCATCGGCAACACCAACTATTGCGTCAAATTCCTCCGCGACCCTTCCGCTACCGACCTCGCCGACAAACGCTTCTACCGCCGCCTCGGCCGTCGCTTCCGCATCATGCTCCTCCGCGGCAGATTTGACCGCACTCAAAACCTCAATTGCCAAGAAGCCGAAGCCATGGTCCAATGCCGCCTCACCGCAGGCGCAGAAGTCGCCGCCGCCTTCCCTGAAACGATCGAAATCGTCTTCGACGAAAAACGCGGCTACGGCATCCTCATGAACCTCCTCACCAACGCCGACGGCTCACCCATCATCCGCGCCGATAACGCCATGTGGGAACGCAAAGACCCCGCCTTCAACGCCGCCGTCTACCCCAAGCTCAAATCCCTCCTCTACGCCCTTATCGACGCCTCCGCACCTTTCTTTGAACCCGCCAATGTCCAAGTCCAAATCCAAGCGGACGGCTCACCACGCTTGCGCCTCATCGACTTCGAACCAGTCGATAAAAAATTCATTCACATTTCAGAGAAACTTCCCTTTGTGCGCCGTGCCGACCTAGCCCGCCGCACCGAGAAATTCCTAAAAGGCCTCCGCGAACGCTTCAACCTCTAGGCGTCAAGCGCCGCACCCGCGGCAGATTTCCGCGCATTTCAAATTCAAATTCAATTGTCAAAGGTCAAAATAACTCGCAGCACTTTTCCACCGTGGGGAGGGTTTATCGCTAATAGCCCTCAAACGAATCTAAATCAATGAACCGTCAT
>CAVIVB010000048.1:1192-8849 GCA_963645785.1 bacterium | reverse complement strand
TGAATGAAATCATTTCCAGTGGTGAATGAATTCAATTCCAGTGGTGAACGAATTCAATGACCGTGGTGAATGAAATGGATGGCCATTGGGATTGAATCATAAAGATTTTGGGGTAAAAAGTGCCGCGCGGAGGGGGCGGGGGCTTGTGGCGGGGGCGAAAAAAATTTTAAGATTTGTGAATTTTCCATTTGCATATTCGGTCTGAAATATGGTATAATATAGGGCATGAAGAAGGTACAGGTAGATAAAGGCGTCGTGTTTGGCGATGGAGGGCTCGTGTTTATCGCGGGGCCGTGCGTGATTGAGTCGCGTGAGATGGCGCTCGATTTGGCGAAAAGGCTTTCGGGTTTGGCGCGAAAGCTTGGGGTGGGGTATATCTTCAAGGCGAGTTTTGACAAGGCGAATCGGACGAGTGTGGATTCATTTCGTGGGCCTGGGATTGAGAAGGGATTAGAGATTTTGTCGGAGGTACGCTCGAAGTACAATGTGCCTGTGTTGACGGACGTGCATGAGCCTTGGCAGGCGAAGGTCGCGGCAGAAGTGTGTGATGTGTTGCAGATTCCGGCGTTTCTTGTGAGGCAGACGGATTTGGTGGTGGCGGTTGGTGAGACGGGCGCTGTGGTGAATGTGAAGAAGGGTCAGTTTCAGGCGCCGGAGGACATGGCGCAGGTTGTGAAGAAGATTGAGTCGACGGGAAATAAGCGGATTGTATTGTGTGATCGCGGTGCGAGTTTTGGGTATCACAATTTGGTCGCGGACATGCGGAGTTTGTTGATTATGCGCGAGTTGGGTTATCCGGTGGTGATGGACGCGACGCATTCTGTGCAGAAGCCAGGCGGGCTTGGGACGGGTTCTGGGGGAGATGGGAAGTATGCGCCGGCGATTGCGCGTGCGGCTGTGGCGACGGGCGTGGATGGTGTTTTTATGGAGACGCATATGAATCCGAAGGTTGCGAAAAGTGACGCGGCGAATGCGATTCGGTTTGCGGACATTGAGAAGCTTTGGAAGGTGTTATTGAAGATACATGCGGTGGTTCGTTGAGATAGGTATCATCTTTTTCGCGGCGGAAGTTGTCGCGGGAGGATTTGATTCGGCGAAGTGGTCGACGTTGCGTGCGGAGCGCAAGGCCGAGGCGATGCGTCTTGCGAAGGTGTATGAGGAATGTGCCGCGGCGAAGTTTGCGCCGGCGGAGAACATTGTGGTGCCGGTGGAGAATTTTGAAGATGGTTCGGTGAAGACGTCGGTGGCGGCGGAGAGGGCGCGTATTTTTGTGAAGGAAGGGTTTATTTGGGGCGAAGGCGTGAAGGTGCGGCAGATGAAGGAGGATGGGAAAATTGCCGCGCAGATTGATGCGGCGAATTGTGTGGTGGATCGTACGACGCGGTCGGGCTGGGCGAAGGGCGCGGCGAAGGCGGCGTATCGGGATGAGACGGAGCTTTCGGGCGAAGGGGTATATTTTTCTGCGACGAACGAAGTGGTGATGATTACGAAGGATGTGAAGTTGAAGTCGAAGGGTGATGAATTGAGCGCGGCGTGGGCGATGTATGATCGGGTGGCGGGCGTTGTTCAATTTGAGGGCGACGTGAAGGTGCACCATGTGGAGAAGGGGACGCCGTGCGATTTGGAATGTGAGAAGGCATTTGTGTTTATTGAGGGGACGAATGATGTGCGCAAGATTGTGGCGCTTGGGGGCGTGAAGGTTGTGAGCGGGGAGCGGTCGGGCGCATGTGCGAAGGCGGTGTATTCGAAGGCGGATGCGGGCGGGAGCTTGACGATGTTTGGTGCGGAAGATGCGATGGCGCGGCTTGAAGTGAAGGGCGAGCGGACGGGGATTTTGGAAGGGCGGCGGATTCGTTTTTGGTTTGAGAGCGAGCAAGTCGAAGTGAAGGATTCGTGTATCACGTTGGAGACGAAGGGCTTGGCGCTGCCGAAAGGAGTTGTGAAATGACGGACGATCCGGTATTTGGGGCGATGGCGGAGATGGCCAAGGAGAAGGGCGCGCGCGTGGCAGAAGTGCCGCGGGAGGCGGATTTGGTGGCGACGGGGCTTGTGAAGGTGTATGGGGACCGGACGGTTGTGAATGGGATGTCGATGGAGGTGAACTGCGGCGAGATTGTGGGGCTCTTGGGTCCGAACGGCGCGGGGAAGACGACGACATTTTACATGATTGTGGGGCTGGTGAAGCCGGATGGCGGGAAGGTTGTGTTCCGCGGCAAAGATTTGACGACGATGCCTGTTTATATGCGGGCGCGGAATGGGCTTGGGTATTTGGCGCAGGAGCCGAGCATTTTTCGGAAGCTGTCGGTGTGGGACAACGTGATGGCGATTTTGGAGACGTTGCCGATGGGGCGGAAGGAACGTGCGAAGCGGGCGGAGGAGTTGCTTGCGCCATTTGATTTGATGAAGGTCGCCAAGCAGCCGGCGTATACGCTTTCGGGTGGTGAGCGGCGGAAGCTTGAGATTGCGAGGTCGCTTGTGAGGAACCCGTCGATTTTGATGTTGGACGAGCCGTTTGCGGGTGTGGACCCGTTGAGCGTGAATGAGATTCAGGACATTGTGCGGAAGCTTGCTGGGCAGGGGCTTGGGATTATTATTACGGACCACAATGTGAGAGAGACGTTGTCGGTTGTGGACCGTGCGTACATGGTGTACAACGGGCAATTGTTGAAGGCGGGGACCGCGGCAGAATTAGTGAATGATCCGGAGGTGCGCGAGCGTTATTTGGGCGAGGCGTTCCGGATGTAAGGAGAAAAGATTTTGAACATAAACCTACAACTAAAAATGAAGGAGGACTAAAGATGAGTATTGAAGTAACGATGCGGCACAGCGATGTGCGGATTGAATCGCTTAAGGAATATGCGGAAACGCGCATGGCGAAGCTTGCGGAACGTTTTCCGAAAGTGACGAAGGTGACGATTGTGATCGACGTCGATGTCAAGAAGCACATGTACATGGCGGAAGTCGTGGCGAATCGCTTGGGCGAGACGGCGGTTGGTGCGAAGGAATTTTCGGAGAGCGCGAAGAGCGTCATAGACACGGCGGCGGCGCGTGCGGAACGGCAGCTGCTCAGGATGCGCGTGAAGGCGCGTAAGGGGACGGTGCGCAAGCAGCGCGCGGCCTCGGTCAAGAACTAAGGAACGCGAAAGCGAGAAGGAAAAACGCCGCGATGCGCGAGGTACCAAAAGGACGCAATGCAGAAGGGACGGACTTCACCGTTTCCGACTTCTATGAAGCCGGGCGGGTGGAGCTCGGCCTGGAGCTTGTGGCTGGCGGGAAGAATCTTGGGCGAAAGATTGAGGAACCAATCGTGAATCGTCCGGGCCTCGCGCTCACGGGTTTTTACGAGCATTTTGCTTGGAAGCGGTTGCAGCTTTTGGGCAAGGCGGACTTGGCGTATTTGCGGTCGCTGGATAATGCGACGCGGCTGGCGCGGCTCGCGGCACTTTTTGATTTGAAGGCGTTTTGCTTTGTCATTACGAACGGTTCGAAGCCGCTCAAGGACGAGGTGGAACTCTTTGAAAAGACGGGTGCGGTGTTGCTTGTGTCGACGTTGAAGACGCGTGATTTTGCGCGCAAGTGCACATTTGTGATGGAGCGCTTGAGTGCGCCGCGGACGTCGATTTATGGGACGATGGTTGAGGTGTGCGGGCTTGGCGTGATGTTCGAGGGCGACCCGGGGCTTGGGAAGTCGGAGACGGCGCTGGGGTTGATTCGCCGCGGGTATGCGCTTGTGGCGGACGACTTGACGTGCATTCGGCGTGGGGCGGATAGTGGTGTCTTGTATGGTTCGGCGTCGGATTCGACGGTGGGCTTTATGGAGATACGCGGCATTGGCATTTTGCATGTGCCGAGTATTTTTGGGATTGGCGCGGTGCGTGGTGAGAAGCGGTTGCAACTGGTCATTACGTTCAAGCGTTTGAAGGATGTGGTGGGCGAGATTGATCGCGTGGGGCAGACGCGGCGCGTGCGGACGATTTTGGGCGTGGACATTCCCAACATCATCATTCCGGTTTCGGAAGGGCGCGACCTTGTGAACCTTGTCGAGACGGCCGCCCAGCAACAAAAGTTGATTATGACGGGCTATGACCCGGTTGAAGATTTATCGGAACGTCTGCGCCAACGCGCGGACAAAAAGCGAAAATAGGAAAGGGGCAAAAAGTAAATGGCAGATACAATTACGAAAGAATTGACGCTCGCCAACCGCTACGGAATGCACGTGCGGCCGGCGGGGCTTTTCGCGAAGGTCGCGAGCCGCTATGATGCGGATGTCACGGTCGAGAAGGACGGGACGGTGGTGTCCGGCAAGTCCATCATGGCTTTGATGACGCTCGAGGCGGGGCATGGCGCTGTCCTCAAAGTGACGGCGACGGGACCACAGGCGAAGGACGTCATCGAAGAATTGGAAGCGCTCGTCGCGCGCAAGTTTGATATTCCGGACGAACAGTAAGTAGTCGACGTTATGTTGACGGTTGCGGGATTAGCGACGGCACGCGGGTTTGCGCTCGGGCCAGTGTTTCTATACCGAGGAGATGGTGAAATCCATATCCCCGAGTACACTGTTGCCATTGGCGATGAAGAGGCGGAACTCGAACGATTGCATCGTGCGGTCGCGACGGTCAAGCGAGATTTGGAAGGCATTATCGCGGCACTTCGTGAACGGGCGGGGCGCGAGGATGTGCGCGTCTTTGAGTGTCATTTGATGATCCTTGAGGACCCCTCGATGGTGACGGAAACGGAACGCCACATCGCGGTCGACCACATCAATGCCGAGGCGGCCGTCAAAGCAACGGTTGGCAAATATCGTGAACGATTTGCGCGGATGAATGACCCCTACTTCCGCGAAAGAGTGCGCGATTTGGATGACATCGAGCGGCGCTTGTTCCATGCGTTTCTTGGGACGGTCCAATCCCCGCTGACCGAACTGAAAGTCCCATCCATTATTGTCGCGGATGATTTGACGCCGTCGGAGACGGTGCAACTGCCGCGCGAATGCGTGCTTGGTTTTGCAACGAATGGTGGCTCCACGACGAGCCACGTGGCGCTTCTCGCGCGTGCGATGGGCATCCCTGCTGTGACGGGCGTCGGCGACATTACCGAACGCGTGCGCCCGGGCATGACGATCCTCCTCGATGGCACAAACGGCGCGGTGACGGTCAATCCAGACGAACGCACGATTCAAGAATTCGCGACGCTCGTCAAGCGCCAACAAGAACATTCCGACGCCGCGGCAGAAGGTCCACCTGCAGGCACACTCGCCGATGGTGGCAAGCTCAGCATCTTCGCAAACGTTCATCCTGGCGTTCCAGTCGCGGGCGTGAAAGCGTTTGGTGCGCGTGGCATCGGGCTTTACCGCAGCGAATACCTCTGGCTCAATAATGAACGCGAGCCAACCGAAGACGAACAATTTACAGCCTACAAGAGCGCCGTCCACTTCGCCGAATCGCTCGGCCCAGACGCGACGGTCACGATTCGCACGCTCGACATCGGCGGTGACAAAATGATGCGCGGCATTTCTTCGCACGAGGCCAATCCTTTCCTGGGCAATCGTTCGATTCGCTTCTTGCTGTCGCATCCCGACATCTTCCGCATCCAACTTCGCGCCATCTTGCGCGCTTCCGCCTTCGGTCACGTCCACATGATGCACCCGATGGTGAGTTGCGTGGAAGAGCTCACCGAAGCCGCGGCAATTTTGGCGGACGTCAAACATGACCTCGACGCCGCGGGCATTGCCTACGATAAGAACCTCAAAGTCGGCGCGATGATTGAAGTCCCCGCCGCGGCACTTAATGCGGACGCCCTTGCGCGCCACGTCGATTTCTTCTCGATCGGCACGAACGATTTGGTGCAATACACAATGGCGGCGGACCGAGGCAACGAATCGGTCGCGCACCTTTACCAGCCGATGAATCCGGCCGTCCTCGAACTCGTCCGGCGCACAATCGCCGCGGCAGAAAAGCACGGCATCCCCGTCAGCGTGTGCGGCGAAAGCGCGTCCGACCCCGTCGTCGGCGTCCTCTGGGCAGGCATGGGCGTGGACGTCCTTTCAATGTCGGCGACCTACATTCCTGTCATGTCGAATGTCCTCCGCCGCCTCACGCGCGCGGACCTCACCAACTACGCCGCCTTCGCGCTTGGCATGGATGCGGATAAGCCCGCCAAGGAAATTTACGAGGCCTGCCGCGCCTACCTCGCTTCGCGCATCCCCGACCTTGACGACGTTCTAATTTGATATGATGACGTGCCCCGAAGTTGTGCTTGAACGCGTCACGGCGGCCCTTGGCGAAGTGACGCTCAACAACGCATCGACCGTCAAACCCGAAGTGATTGCCGCGACCGGCTTTGCCACACGCCGCATCATTTCGCCCGGCACGACGCTCGAAGACCTCATGTTGCGCGCGGCCACAGCTTGCGTCAATTCGCCCACGCTCAAAGATCGTCTCGCGGGCGTCATCGTTGCGACTTCGACGAGCACGAATCGCTTCCCATCCCTCGCCGTCAAGATCGCGTCCACGCTGGGCCTCCCCGCTGAAACGGCCGCGTTCGACATCCAAATGGCCTGCAGCGCGTACCCCTACGCCGTCTATCTCGCGGGCCGCCTCGCATCCGATTCCAATCGCGCCATTCTCGTCGTCAATGGCGATGTGCAATCTCCTTTCCTGGACGGCGCCGAAGCAGGCACCGCGGCACTTTTTTCCGATGCCGCCACCGCGACAATTGTTTCATCTGGCCATGGCGAACTTTCTGCCGCGGCCTTCTATTCGCGTGCCTCCGACGCCCTCACGTGCCCTACCGTGGGCCCTATTCAAATGGACGGCTTCAAGGTCTTTGCTTTTGCCGCGACGGACGTCGTCAAATTCCTTCGCCCCTTCGGCACATCCTACGATCATTTCATTCCGCACCAAGCCAACATGTACATGGTGCGCCAACTCGCGAAAGCTCTCGGCGTCGAAGATAAACTTCTCACGTGCGGCAGCGAATTCGCAAACCCCGGCTCCTGCTCCATCCCGCTCGCCCTCGCCGCGCACCCCACAAACGGCCGCGCGCTTCTCGCAGGCTTTGGCGCGGGCTTCTCGGCCGCGGCACTTCTTGTGCGCCTCGCGGAAAACTTCGAAGGTCAAATCCTTCCCTAACGAAAGGCGCGGCACACAATGCACATCAACCGCGTCATCCTTCCTCCCGGTCGCATCGGCCTCGCCGTCAGCGGTGGCTCCGACTCTGTCGCGCTCGCCTTCCTCCTCACCAAAGGCGGCAAGAAGAAAAATGCCGCGGAACGCTTTGTCATCCTTCATGTCGACCACGGGCTCCGCAAAGAATCAAAAGCCGAATATCGCTTCGTCCGCAATCTCGCCCAGCGCCTCGGCCTCCCATTCCGCGGCACCCACGCGCACATCGTCCGCGCCAAAGGCGAGTCCCTTGAAATGGCCGCACGCCGCGTCCGCCTCGCTTTCTTTTCGAAGTGTATGCGCACGTTGAAATTGGACGCCATCGCCACGGGCCACCACGCCGATGACGTCGCCGAAACCTTCATCATGCGCCTCCGCCGCGCGTCAGGCCCCGACGCCCTCTCTGGCATCCGCCCACGTTCCCAAGTCGGCGCGATCCGCTTTGTGCGCCCGCTCCTCGGCTGCCGCGATGCCGAACTCAAAGCCTACCTCGA
>CAVIVB010000048.1:0-1182 GCA_963645785.1 bacterium | reverse complement strand
CATCATGCGCCAGTTCGATCACCCTTGGGGCGGCTTCGTGGCCTACGACGTCATTATGCCTCTCTTCATCTTCATGAGCGGCGCCGCCGTCCCTTTCGCCATCCAAAAAAGATTATCTCCCTCGGGACGCCCCACCGCCGCATTTTGGAAACACCTCACCTCGCGCGTCCTCCTCTTGTGGTTCCTCGGTTTCATCGCGCAAGGCCATCTCCTCGATTTGGACCCGCTCACCTTTTCGCCCTACTGCAACACCTTGCAAACAATCGCCGTCGGCTACGCCGCCGCCATGCTCGCCCTCGCATTTTTGCCGCGCCACATCCGCTTCGCCTTGCCCGCGGCCCTCGCCTTGATTTACGCCGCCATCCTCGCATTCTGCGGCGACTATTCCGCGACCGGCAACGCCGCCATCCGCTTCGAAAATTGGCTCCTCGCCTTCATCCTACCGGAAAATTCAAAGGCTTTCGCGCGTGGCTATACATGGTTCTTGACGTCCTTCATGTTCGCCGCCATGGGCCTCACCGGCGCCATTTGCACGGAAATCCTCCGCGAAAAAATTGCCGCGCGCAAAAAAGTCCAAACCCTCTTCATCCTCGCCGCCATCCTCCTCGCCTTGTCTTTCTTCACCGAGGCCATCGGCATCCCCTGCATCAAACAATTCTTCACGCTGACCTTCACCTTGCGCGCAATGGGCGTCTGCATCGGACTCCTCACGGGACTCTACCTCTTCATCGACGTCCTTGGTTTTCGCCGCGGTTGGTCTCTCGCAATCTTGTATGGCCAAACCTCACTCGCATGCTACATGCTCGGCGACATCTTCACCATTTCGGAAGGCTCTCACGGAATCCTTTCAAATGCGACCGCACTTTTCACAAAGGGCCTTCGCCGGTTTTTGCCAAGCGAATTTGAGGATGTGGTCATTTCAATTGGCTCGTCGATCCTGTTGACGTTCTGCCTATGGCTTTGGCGCCGTGCTCGCCACCGCGCCAAAAACTAAACCAAATCTGCTGCGCCCTCTGCGCCAAAATCCATCGCCCCCTAGCGTCGATGGTCAAGCTGTGCTTGACCAAGATCCGTCCCGCGTTTTGCCGCAGCCTGCTTTACCAGACCGCTCTAACAGGCCTGCCCTTCGCGAAGCAGCGGAGGCGTTAGCCGAAGCCTTTTGCCAGGCTCGGAGTTAATTCT
>CAVIVB010000047.1:8476-8879 GCA_963645785.1 bacterium | reverse complement strand
GGAAACCACCGCGGTAAGCTGGTTACAGCATTGATCTTTGACAATTGAATAGTTTGGGATTTTCTCGCGCAGAGGACACAGAGGACGCAGAGGTTTGGAGGGTTTTGGGGAAGTGCCGCGGGGATTAGAGTTCGGAAATCAAGATGGAGATGCCCTTTGGTAGAAGCATTTCCAATTCTTGCCGGTCAGTCGTTGAAAGTGTAATGCTCTTCTCTTGGAAGAAGGTGCGAAGGCGCTCTGATGGTTCATAGGCACCAGGCTCTCCTTTGACCTCGCTCGTCAAATAATAGCGTTTGAAGAATTTGCCGTTGAGGGAGAGGTCGGCGATGCGAGAACGGCGGCGCACAACCAGACTAAAGCGTGGATGATTCATCACCTTGATTTTCTCGCCGACCTTAAGTTT
>CAVIVB010000047.1:0-8391 GCA_963645785.1 bacterium | reverse complement strand
TATCGACCTTGACAGGCGCATTGAGTTTGCTCAGGGAGGCAAGGGTCGAGCCATGTTCTGCCGCGATACGCGAGGCCGAATCGCCGCGTTGGACGGTTTCTTCGACGACCCATTGATTGGAATGCAAGATGAAGAGGCGGCGGATATTGAGTGCGCCGAGGCGGCGTGCGAGTTTATCGTCGAGATCTGCCGCGGGGTTGCCTGGGAGGGCGCGGATTTGTTCGATGGTGGAGATGGCCATTTCGATGTCGCGCTCGGCTTCGGCCTTTTCGAGGCGCATGAGGAGGTTGCGGACTTTGGCTGGTCGGCGCGAGAGGTCGGCTCTTTCGAGTGCGGGCTTGACCGATTGTGAAGGTTTGGCAGGCTTGGAAGGTTGAGGGGGCTGAGGAAGTGCCGCGCTTTCGGGGGCTTCCTTGGCGAGCTCCACGGCGCGTACGGTCGCATCATCTTTCAATCCGCGGCGGATTCTTGAGGTCACCGTCCAGACGAGAGAGATGAGTGCGACAAGGAAGACGAGGCCGAGTGCCCAGAGGAGCCAGGGCCGATCGGGCTCTGGCTGGATGGGGTTATACTCGATGCCGAATTTTCCTCTTTCGTACGCCATTTTGGATTAAGTTCCCTTCCTTTTACTTGGCTGGTTCTTCAGCGGGGATGACGGCCGAGACGGAGGAGCGCGCAATTTCGATGCGCACGCCTGGTGCGATTTCGACCTTGAAGGTTTTTTCCGCGGCTTCGACGATGGTGCCCATGAGGCCGCCCGCGAAGATGATGCGTGCACCGGCGCGGAGTTCCTCAATCATTTTGCGGCGTTCTTTTTCTTTGCGCTGCTGCGGGCGAATCATCATAAAGTAGAAGATCGCGAGGATGAGGAGCATTGGGATGAGCATCCCGAAACCGCTCTGTTGTTGTGGGGCACCTGCTGGTGCGCCGGATTCGACTGGTTGCACGGTTGTGGCCGTGGTTTGAGCTTCATTCATTTGTAGTTTCCTTTTTTATTTGTTCTTTCCATTCGAGGAACACGCCGTCCGCGATGGCGGTGCGCATGTCCTGCATAAATCTGTTGAGGGCGAAGAGGTTGTGGATTGTGAGGAGGCGCAATCCCAAGATTTCGCCGGCGGCGAAGAGGTGGCGGATGTAGCTGCGGGAGAAATTCTGGCAGCAGTAGCAGGGGCAACCTTCTTCGACGGGGCCTTGGTCGTACGCCCACTTGGCGGCTTTGATGGCGACGTTGCCGTGGCGGGTGATGGCTGTGCCGTGCCGCGCGATTCGCGTCGGCAAAACACAATCGAACATATCGACGCCACGCGCGACACATTCCGCCATCTGGTGCATCACCCCAAGCCCCATCACATACCGCGGCGCTTGGCGCGGCAAAAATGGAACGGAGGCATCCACGGCCTTGTACATGAGTTCCTCCGGTTCGCCCACTGAGACGCCGCCAATCGCGTAACCATCGAAGCCAATCTTGACGAGTTCCTCGGCGCAATGGCGGCGCAAATTGTCGTAGATTCCGCCTTGCACAATTCCGAAAATATGCTGTCCTTCGGCATGGGGTTGGTCCTTCGACATTTGCGCCCACCGAATCGTTTGGGCGACCGAGAGGGCCGCGCGCCCCTCTTCGCACGGATAGGGCAAACACTCGTCAAAAACCATCGCGATATCGCTCCCAATCACGCGCTGCATTTCCATCGATTCTTTCGGCCCAAGGAAGAATTCGTGGCCGTCCAAGTGAGAATTGAAGAGGCAGCCTTCGGGCGAAATTTTCCTTAATTTGGCGAGGGAAAAAACCTGAAAACCGCCCGAGTCGGTCAGGATGGGGCCAGGCCATTTCATGAAGCGGTGGAGCCCGTTTGAGCTCGAAATGACCCCCGCGCCCGGTCGAAGCATGAGGTGATAGGTGTTTCCGAGGACGACCTGTACCCCCACCTCTTGGAGGTCTTTTGGGGTCAGTGATTTGACGGTGCCCTGTGTTCCAACGGCCATAAATACAGGGGTTTGGACGTCTCCATGGATTGTATGGAGGCGTCCTAAACGAGCCTTCGTTTTTGTATCTTCAGCTAGTACTTCGAAAAACATGACACATATTATACCAAAAAACGGTTGCAATTTCATCTAAAAAATGGTACACTATGTAAATGTCTTATCTAGGATACTATCTATGAACAAAGCACTACATGCACTTGTGTACGTTTTTTTGGTCCTCGCTGGAGCGGCCTTGTGGTTCGAACTTCAGCTGAACGACAAGCGGTCTGTCCTCACAGATCGTAATCGTCAGCAAGAAGATTATTTGGTCCGATTGGCCCAAACAATCGAGCAGGTCGAACCCACGAAGGGCGCAGCGATCGAACTTAAAAAAGACGTTTCGCCCGTTGAGGCACGTTTGGTCGACACACCCGATACAGAGAATGTATTGGAGTCGTACAAAGCGGAGCTTGAACAAGCCAACTTGGAGACGTTCAAGTGGGACGATATGAATACGCGCAATCAGCTTCGCCGCATCTACGCGCAAGACGCGATGGGCGAGTTGATCATGGATGGCGACAAGCCCTACATGAAAGGCGCGGGCACGTCGGATGAATTGCTCTCCAAACTCTTCGAAGCGGCAAAGTCTCAGCAGAGTCGTTTGAACTCAACGCGTGCGGAACTTGTCGCGGTTCGCCAGAAGTTGGAAGAGGCCATTGAAGAGATCAACAAGCTCAAACCGGAAGACCGCCAAGACAAGGTGACGATTGAAGAGAAGAAGGCAAACATCGCCAAATTGGAAGAGCAGAAAGCCGGTCTTGAGAATGATATCACCAAGTTGAAAGCACAGATTGAAGAGCTCAATGCGGAGATTACTTCGGTCAAAGATGAGCTGACGACGACGAAGGATGATCTCGAAGCGAAGAAGGACGATATTGCCAAGCAGCAGAAGACAATTGAGCAACTTCAGAAGATTATCAAGGAGCTCGTGGCGGCGCGCGGCGCGGCTTCGGGTGCTTCGTCCGAGATCAAGTCGGTGCCAGCAGGCGAGAAGGGTAAGGTCGTTGACATCGACAATGAGGATATGTTCGCGATTGTGTCCTTCACGCAAGAGGCGATGAAGGAGTTGAAAGGCGACAATCCAAATGCGCCGTTGCCACTTCTCGAGTTCTCCGTCAAGCGTCCGGGCTTCCAGGGGACCGCGGGTGAATTCGTAGGCCGCCTGCGCCTTCGTCAGGAAATCAAGGGGCAAAACCTCGTGATTTGCGACGTGCTCGGTTCGTGGGAACAGGACAAGATGAAGGTGAATGATGTCGTCTTTGCGGACTAATGTGCGCGGGAAAAGTGCCGCGGCCGTGCTGATTGCGGCTGTGGCGCTCGCCTTGCTTTCAGGTTGCATCGCAGATACGGCAGAGGATTCTGACCTCCCGTGGGCTTCGAACAATTCATGGGAAGGCATGGCGCCAATCGCGCCGTCCGTCATGAACCAATATGATTGAGTCTAAAACGATTCATAACGAACGTGGCGGCGTCCGGTTGGACGCCGCTTTGCTTGACGCATTTCCGTATTCAACACGCGCCTTCATACGTGAAGCGATTGCCGCGGGCGAGGTTTTGGTGAATGGGCGCGCGGCGCTGAAGGGTCAAAAGCTCCGGGGTGGCGAAGAAATCTGGGTGAAGTCTTTGGCCGAGGCGCGCGACAATGTCGTCCAGCCCAATCCCGCCATTCGGGTGAACACAGTCTTTGAAGACGCGGCACTTCTCGCATTTGACAAGCCCGCGGCACTTCCTGTCCAACCGCTTTCACGCACAGAACTGACGACCCTCATGAATGGCGTCGTCGCACGCTATCCCGAATGTGCCGCGCTTGGCGACCGTCCCTTGATGGCGGGCGCACTCCATCGCATTGATGCGGACACATCGGGGCTTGTTTTGGTGGCGCGGACGGCGGAGGCCTTTGAGAACCTCCGTGCGCAATTTGCCGCGCAGACCGTCGAGAAGACTTATCTCGCGCTCGTGGAAGGCGCCTACTCCGTTGGCGGGACGCTTGAAAACGACCTCATTCACGACCCGACGCTTCCCTTCTGCCGCATGATTGACGCCCATCATAATCGATTGACCGCGGCCGCGATGAAGCGCGTCAAATCGGTTTTGCATGCCGTCACGCGCTTTGTCCCAATTGGCCATACGACCGTCGAGAATGAGGAGCGCACCCTTCTCGAAGTCACGATCTTCACGGGCGTCACGCATCAGATTCGCGCGCAGCTTGCCTTGGCGGGGATTCATATTGTGAATGATCGGTTGTATGGGGCCTTCGCTGTGGAAGGACTGAATGGCCATTGCCTACACGCGCTCGGCGCCAAATTCATTCACCCGACGACGGGTCAGGTGATGGATATCCGCACACCCTACCCCGCTTGGGCGCGGCTATGACCTACGACGAAGCTTTCACCCGCCTCGCGCACTCCAAGTTCCGCAGCCGTTTTCATCTTTCCGCGGCAGATTTTGCCTACATTCAATCGAAAGGCTGGCCCACGATTGAACGCCACGCGGCAGATTTTGTACGCCTCCACTTGGCCGCGGCACATCCACCCAAGGACGGGCGCCAAACCCCCTGGCACGGCCATCCCGTCTTCATCGCGCAACATGCGACGGCGACTTGTTGCCGCGGCTGTCTGAACAAATGGTGGCACGTCCCCAAAGATGTGGAACTCACGCCCCTCCAACAAACGCGCATCATCAACCTCATCCTCGCTTGGCTCCACCGCCAAACCCAACCGCCCGCCCCACACGCCGCACCCATCCATCCTCAAATTGATGCGTGACTTTTGCCGCGGAATATGGTATAATACTCACCATCATGAAACTCACATTCTACGGCGCGGCACAAACGACAACTGGCTCGATGCACCTCCTCGAAGCCAACGGTAAACGTATCCTCCTCGATTGCGGCCTCTTCCAAGGCCACCGCAAGGAAGCTTTCGAAAAAAATCGAAACCTCCCCATTGACCCCAAAACAATCGACTACGTCATCCTCTCCCATGCGCATGTCGACCACTCTGGCAACCTGCCGCAGCTCGTGCGCCAAGGCTTCCGCGGCCGCGTCTTCGCCCGCCAATCCACCACCGAACTTTGCGACGTCATGTTGCGCGACTCCTGCTTCCTCCAAAAGCGCGACCTCGAATACGTCAACAAGAAGCGCAAACGCGAAGGCAAAAAACTTTTTGAACCCCTCTACGAAGAGGCGGATATCAACGCCCTCATGCAACTTTTTGTCCCGACGCATCTTCATGCGCCGCGCGAAATTGCCCCCGGCATCACGCTCGAATTCTTCAACGCCGGCCACATCCTCGGCTCCGCCCTCGTCCAACTCGACATCCATCCCGAGCACGGCCACAACCATCGCCTCCTCTTTTCAGGCGATCTCGGCCAACCCGATCAACCCATCCTGCGCCATCACGAATACCCCGCTGGCGCCGACATCCTTATCATCGAATCCACCTACGCCGACAAGTATCACCCCTCGGCCGACGACGTCGAATTCCGCCTCGAAGAATATCTCAAATTCATCGACCGCCACAATTCCAAACTCATCGTCCCGGCCTTCTCCGTCGGCCGCACCCAACAAATCATCTACTACTTGAACAAACTCCAAGCCCGCGGAAAAGTGCCGCGCGAAGTCAAAGTCTTTATTGATTCGCCCCTCTCCCGCAAGGCCACACAAATTTATGCCGCGCATCGCGAAGTCTACAACGACGAAGCCCGCGACATACTCGCCCAAGGCAAAGACCCTCTCGTCTTCCCCGGCATGCAATTCGTCGGCTCCCCAGAAGAGTCCATGGCCCTCAACGATATGCCCGGCCCCATGATCATCATCGCCGCGAGCGGCATGTGTGAAGGCGGACGCGTCCTCCACCATCTCAAACACGCCATCCCCGACCCCGATAATATCGTTCTCATCTGCGGCTTCCAAGCGGAAAATACCCTCGGCCGCCGCATCGTTGAGAAGCGCGAAACCGTCAAAATCTTCGGCGAAGAAACGCCCCTCCGCGCCCGCGTTGAAGTCATCAACGCACTCTCCGCACACGCCGACCGCAAGGGCCTCACCAATTGGATCAACGAAGTCAAGGACAACGTCCGTTCTGCTTTCGCGGTCCATGGCGAACCAGAAAAAGTTGCCGCGATGGCCGACTTGCTCCTCGAGCACGGAATCAAAAAGGTATCCGCCCCACAGCCGGGCCAATCCTTCTCCTTCGACTAGCCGTACCACTCCAATCGAGCCCCCGCGTCACCCCCAATTGAGCCCCCGCCGCGGGCTCTCTCCTCTTGCATCGATTAGTGTCGATGGCTAAGCCATGCTTGACCAAATCCCCCCTGCCCTGTGCCAAAAACGCGAACTTTTGATGCCTTCCCTCTCCTCTTCAGCCCCCTCTCCCCATACATTTAGCCAAATCTTGCCAACATTTTGCCAAATCTTGGTAAGATTTTAGGAAATCTTGGTAAGATTTTGGCAAAATCTTGGTAAGATTTACCTAATGTGAGCCCTGGAAACACCTGATGTTAGCCCCTAACCATCCTAAACATACCCCCTCCCCCACCAAATTCGCCGCGGAAGCGCACACTATTTCACCCTAAAGAACTGTCATCCGCATCATAATTTAATATATCCTCTTCCTCGTCCAATCCAAAATCCTTTTTCAATTCATATAGGGGGCGCATCACACGTTGAACACCCACCTGATTCTTGATTAATAAATCAATGAGTGTTTCACCGTTGATTAGCGCAATAAGTGATTTATCAGGCTTATTCGCCTCTTCTTTTGCGCCCGAACTAAAATCACTTGTCGTGACGATACATCCTTGTTCATTCGCCCCTAAACTGCCGCGCACCTGTTGAACAATTGGAGATTGAACATTGTTTTTCCATCTCTTCACTTGAATTGCGTACTTTGTGCTAATGACACCATTAGCAACCATCCGACCACGCACATCAATTCCACCATCTCCTGAAAGTTTCGTCCGTGAAACTTCTTCAAAGCCCATCTTTTGAAACAACTTCATCACAAGTTTCTCAAAGTTTTCTGGACTCAACTTCATTAAGTTTTCACGCAAGCGCCTACGCACATCCTTGTAATGTTGTTTTATAATTGTCTCAAGTGCGGTCGTGTCGCCAGCAAGTGCAACAAGCCCTTTCCCACAACGCTGAAAACGAGGCTGCCTTCCATGTTCACGTGCTCTTTTTATGTCTTGCATAATTTGAACACTCAACGTTGCTTCAGGCGTTTTCCCCGCCGTGACAAGCCATCCCCTTTCAATCGCAACTTTAACAATCTCACTATAGGACATACTCCTTCGCGGACTTTGCATACGCAAAACCTTCTCCGCACAATCCGTGAAAGAATAAGTCTTCTGATTGGAATTCCCTAATGGAGATTTGGAATTTGTTCTTTCTTCTACCTGTACATTCGCTACTTCTTCTACTTGCCCCGACAAACCAAAACATCCATTCGCCGTTTTCATGAATCTTGAGGGATGTTTTTCTTTGATATCCACATAAAGCCGCGCCGTAAGTGTGGCTAATGGCGTCTTACCTGTTGTGTGCCAAAGATTCTTTTGAAAGACACGCGTCAGAATTTCTTCTGGCTTAAGCGGCATCCCTGCATCCTTCAAAACAACATAAACAGCTTCAATAAGAGACATCGTAAAATCCTTTCCTTGTATCTATCGCACCCGCGACAGATTTAGTTCTTTGCGATACATTGTGTATTATACCATATTCCCGCCCAACTTGCAATCCCCTTCACCCAAAAAATCTGCCGCGCCAGCGGAAAACCACCGCGGAAATGGTATTAGGGACACCGCCCTACACGGTCGCGGCACAATGTTCTTCCCAGAAGAGTTCGCGGCGGGTGGGACCAGTCTTCCAAAGGGATGCAGCCTCTTCGGGTCCTTCCGATTCGGCGGCGACCATTCCGCAATCTTCGCATGCGGGATGGACCAACAAGCAAAAATCGCGATGGATTTGGATAAGCCCTTGAATGAAAAGTCCATTCGTCGCATAAAGTGCCGCGGGATTATGGTCGCGACCAAACAAGCGAAACGCGGTCAACCGCACAGGCGAGGACAAATCCTCAGGTGGCAGCCAATCTGGAACAGACCCAATACGCCCTTCTGCCAATGCAATCGGAGTAATCACATTCGCAAGAATTGCCGCGGCACGTCCTTTGCCAAGATGTCCTCCTTTCGTCAATGTCTTCAGCATTTCCTGATAACCTTCAGGCGAAAAGTCATCCATATCAATCAATTGCAAGGCTGGAGTCTGCGTAAGCAAATCTGCCGCGGCTTGCAAACGAACTTCGGGCTGATTATTCGGGCGGATATTGGCGCGATTCCATTCGGTGAAACCAGCCGCCGTCAAAAATGCCGCGG
>CAVIVB010000046.1:0-8891 GCA_963645785.1 bacterium | reverse complement strand
GCGAAGGCGTTAGCCGAAGCCTTTTGCCAGGCTCGGAGTTAAACCCATGTTTGCCAGGCTCGGAGTTAAATCCTTTTCCTCACTGAATCCGAATCACCATCCCGCCGCCCTTGACCTTGTAACCAAGCGTCAGCGGATTGCCACTCGAGGCCGCCTCGCCCCACACAAACTCGCCCTTCTTCGCCTCGCACCCCGAAAGGAAGGTCGTCGAAATGCCCCCACCCACCCAGCTTATCAATGGCGTCTCAAGCTCCGTACCCGTGCTCAACCCCGAAAACAGCGGCGAATCTTTCGCAATCTTCACCGTCATCTGGCCATAGAACTTGCCCGATGAGTTATTATTCTCACCAAAAGCAAGCGACTTGTTACTCGGCGCCTGGAACGGCGCCTCCTTATACCCGCCCGCCGGCACAACAAACTCCATCACGCCCTGGAAGCCCGACCAGTCCTCTTTGCCCACGCAGAAATACGAACCACCCGTCCGATAAATCGGATTCTCCCCAACAAACCGAATCGTCGTCGTCACATTCGTCCCCTTCACGCAAAGCCACGTACCATTCGCCATCTCGAACGTTGAGTCGTCAATCTCCAGCGTGCACGGCCCCAAGTTCACCCAATTCGCATGAATCTTCGACTTCCCCCTAAGGCACACCGTACCGCCCGCCTCATATCCATAACAATTGAAGTTCCCATACGCCGCCGTCACCTCCGCACCATTCTGCAAAGTCAACTGCGCCCCCGCGCCCACGCTCACACTGCCACTCACCGCAATCTTCACCCCGTCCAACGTCACCTTCCCCAAAATACTCCCAGACTCATAACCGTAAACCGACGCCGTAATCACCGGCATCTCCGCGGCACTTTCCCCGCGCCTAAGCGTAATATCCGTCCCCGTATTGGACAAATACAACTGCCACAACGAATAGCTCCCGTCCAACGTCACCACCGCGACCGTATCCTTCTCAAACGCCGCAAGCGCCCCCGAACTCGACGGCCACCCAAAACAATCCTTCGGGTCGGGATCCCAGTTCTCCTTATTCTCCCACTTGCCATCGCCGCCTTTCCCAGACCACCGATACGTCGTCGTATCCACCGTCGTAATCTCGCCACTCGAGCCTTCTGCCGCGGCCGTCGCCATCCCGCCCGCGCTCCCATTCGTCGCGCGCACCTCAAATTCATACGTCTGGCAGAACTTCTCCAGCGCCACCGAGAACGTAAATTCCCCCGTCGCCGTCAATTCCTTTCCATCCCCAACCTGCACATACTCGCCCGTCGACCCCTTCTCACGCGCCCACAGCGCCACCGTCGTCTTCCCATTCATCCCAAGGTCCGACACATTCCCCTTCACCGTCGCCGTCCGCCGCGAAATCGACACCGTCGGCGTCGACCCAAATTTTGCCGCGCCCGCCGTCGTCACATACACCGTCTCGCCCTTCCCCGTACAACCATCCGCCGTCGCCACAACTTGCACATAATAAATCGTCCCCGGCTCAATCGCCTTACCCATCAACGTCAACTCAAACGCCCCAGCCGCATTCAACGTCTGGCTCACATTCTGCCATTCCTCCAACGCACCCGCACTCGTCCCCCAATACGCCTTCACCACACACTCCGCCCCCGGAAACGACGTCACCTGACCCTTCACCACAATCGTATCGCCGCCCATGCCATCTAGCGTCACCGCCCCCACAATCGGTGCCGACGTACTAAACCACTCAATCACATCCGACCAATGCCCCGCATCTTCAAATCCAAATTGAATCGCCTTCACCGTCGTGCCCCAGCCCTCAGGCAAGGCCGTATAACTCAAACTCGTCGCATTCGCCGCAACCGTCACCGTCGCCGAACCGCCCGTCAAATCCGCGCTCGTCGCACCCCACTTAACCGTCAACGTCCGGTCCTCACTCGCCGCGGCAAATGTCAAATCCACGCCTTGCCACGCACCATCCGCCACATTCGCCGTCGCCTTCAACGTCGACCCCGCCGGACCCGCCGTCACAAAATCCGCGCTCGTCACCGCGGCATATTCCGCCGCCACCCAATCCGAGCTCGCCGCGCCCTTCATCAACCGGCACTCATCAAACGAACCCACCACATGCGAGCCGCCCGTCCCAAACCCATTCGAATTTGGAATACACCCAATCCCCAGCGGCAACCCGTTATCCGTAATCACCGTCATCGACCCCGTCGTCGTAACCTTCAAACCATTCACATAAACCGCACACGCCGTCCCATTGTACGTAAACACAAAATGCGTCCACTTCCCAATCCACGACGGCACCGTCGCCACCACCTTCGACGAATAACTCCCACTCCCGCGCGTCTGCAACTTCGTCGCGGAACTCTCAAATTGACACTCCCAACCACTAGCCACATTCCAATTCTCAACCCGCGCAAAAAGCCGCGGCCACTGCGTCGCATACGACGGCATATAAACCCAGCCCGACATCGTGAAAACGCCGCCCACCTTCTCATCATCATAACTCGGCACCGACAAACACGCCGCATTCGCCGTCCCCGACGCCGCCGCCGTCTGCCGCGCATACCCAATCGGCGCATCCGTTCCCGCATACCGCACGCTCGCCGACGTCGCATTGCCAACCGGCTCCGCATCATACTTCGACCCACACTGCGACGAGTTCGCGCACGTCCCGCTCGCCTCGCCCATGTGCCACACGCCCACGTAATTCACATTCCACGTATTTGCCGCGGTCTGGGCCGCCGGACTCGCATCCCCCCACCGCATCGTGAATGTCGTCCCCTTCGCCAAACTCGGAATCCTCACCCACACCGTCGATTCACCCGCCGTGTCCCACGTATCAACTTCATGCGACAGCACATTCCCCTCCGCATCCACAAACGAAATATCGCTCCCATCCGTCGCCAGACATTGCCCATATTCAAACCCCGAAATCTTATCCGCCGAAATCCTCACCAATACAGGAAAGTTCTCCAGCGTCTCCGTCCCAGTATACCCCGAAACGGACATCTCCGCCTGATACCTCGGCGCGGCTTCACCACTCATCGCGGCAAAAATAACCCCCGCGCCAATCAACAGATTCGCGCAAACCCTAGTAAATACTGGTGTCTTCATAGTGACTAAACCTTTTAAGATTTTCAATAAGTGTATTATATCATATTACCCCCCCCCCTGTCAAGGACGAAATATGAAATTATGAAAAAATCCGCCGCGCCCCGTTCCAACCCCATTCCATGTCATTCAGGCGCGCCTCCCTCTCTTGGAGTGTATTCAAAGGAAGAAGGTTTTAGAGGGATTTGAGGAGAGAAATAACTGCCGCGGTGACGTCGTTCGTGCCGATGAACCAGTGTCCGTCCTTTGTTTGGGAAGAGACGAACTTGATGGCGATGGCGGTGGTGGAGAGGTTGTTCGTGCCGAGGAAGTCGCCGGTGAGGGTGATGGGCGGGGTGTTTGTTGGGGCGAGAGAGAGGGCGTGGTCGACTTCATTTTGGACGCTTGGCTCGAGGAAGTTTTCGTCCGCGATGAGGGGGGCTGTGATGGTTGTTGCGAGGAGGATGAGGTGGGTGAGGGTCATGATGTGATTCCTTTTGATTGGGTGGAGGTGAGGTTGAAAGATTGCCATTTGCCGCGGTGCCACCGGATGAAGGAGCCGATGGAAATGATGACGACGTAGAAGATCATAGTGGACCAGAGGGCGGGCATCGTGTTGTGGATGCGGGCGGTGAGGAAGACGAGTGGGAGCCAGATGAGGAAGGCGGCGATAAGCATCCACCAGAAGACAAAGCGGGAATCGCCCGCGCCTTTGAGAGCACCGGAAAGGACGACGTCGGTGGCGTCGAAGAGGAGCCAGGCGGCCATGAGGATGAGGAGGGTGGTGCCGAGGTTGAGGAAGGCGGCGGTTGTGGTGGCGTCGGAGGTTGGCGCGAAGAGGAGGAGAAGTGGGCGATGGAAGGCGAGGACGAGAGCGCAGGCGGTGGCGATGAGGGAGAGTGTGAGGATGAGTGTGCGGCGTGTGGCGATGCGGGCGGCGGTCCAATCGCCGCGTCCACAAGCTTGGCCGACGAGGGTTTGGGCGCCGAGGGCGAAACCTTCCATGGGCGCGAAGAGAAGATAGTTGATGGTGAAGCAGACATTAGAGACGGCGAGTGCAAGGTCGCCGACGCGGCCAGAGATGAAGACGAAGATGGTGAAGGAGAGGGTGTTGAGGACGGAGTAGCCGCCGGAGGGGAGACCGAGGCGGAGGATGCGGCGGGTCATGGAGAGGAGGTCGGGGAAGCGGAAGGGTGGTTCGGTTTGTGAGGGCGCGGCAGATTTGTTGCGGCGGATGGCGCGGTGTGCGGCGAGCGTGAGGACGAGCCATTGGAGTGCGACGGAGGCAACCGTTGCGTAGGCGGCGCCGGCCATGCCGAGGGCGGGGATGCCGCATGTGCCGAAGATGAGGATGGGGTCGAGGATAATGTTGAGGACGTTACCGAGGACGTTGACCCAGAAGACGATGCGCGTTTGGCCGAGGCCTGTGAAGTAGGAGCCCGCGGCCATTTGACCGAAGACGAAAAAGCCGCCGAGGATGCAGATGTTGTAGTAGGCGCATTCGCGTGAGAGGACGGCGGGATTGGGACTTGAAAGAGAGAACATCCATTCGCCAAGCGGCACAAAGAGGGGCATGAGGAGACCGGCGGCGAGGGAGATTAAGACTGCCGCGTCATAACAGAGGATGGCGTGGCGCGGTTTGCTGGCGCCGTGATATTGCGCAACGAAGACGCCCGCGTAGGCAACGGTCGATTGAAAGAAGCTGAGGAAGATCCACGCGAGCATGGTGGCGGGGAGGCTGGCTTCGAGCGAGAAGAGGGAATCTTTCGCGAGGAAGAAGCGGTCGACCGATTGCATCAGGGCGTTATTAACCATGCCGAGTGCGAGCGGCCAGGAGAGGCGCCAGATGGCCCAGTAGGGTTTGAGGCGCTCAAGTTTCATTAGGATGCTGCCTTTCGTTGGCAGGCGGCGCGGACGGCGTGGGCGCAGTCGGGACCGGCCGCGGGGCAACGTGGATGGAAGGCGCAACCAGTGGGCCAGGCCCAGGGTGGTGGCACGACGCCCGGGATGTCTTTTAGGGGGGCGTCCTTGGGTGCGGCGAGAGAGGGGACTGCCGCGAGCAAGCCGCGCGTGTAGGGATGGACGGGCGAGGAAAGAACTGCCGCGACGGGGCCCGATTCCACGATTTCGCCGGCGTACATGACATGCACAAATTGAGAGTGGCGCGCGACGAGACCGAGGTTGTGTGTGATGAGGAGGACGGCCATGCCGCGCTGGTCGGCGATGCGGTCGATGAGGTCGAGGACTTCCTTTTGGGTTGTCACATCGAGCGCGGTGGTAGGTTCGTCGGCGATGAGGAGATCGGGTTCGGCGGCGAGGGCCATGGCAATCATGACGCGCTGTTGCTGCCCGCCAGAAAGTTGACACGGGTACTTACGCGCGGTTTCGGGCGGGAGGTCGACATCGGCGAGAAGCTCATCAATGGGGCGCGGCACTTTTGATGAGGTGAAACATTCCTTAATCTGCGCGGCAATTCGCATGACGGGATTCAGCGATTGCATTGGATTTTGGAAGATGTAGGCGAGGCGTGGCGTGCCGCGGAGGGTACCGGTGATTTCGGCGCGGTCGACGAGGTGGCCGAGCGTGAGGGCGGTCAAGGATTTGCCGCTTCCCGATTCACCGACGAGGGCGACGCGTGCGCCTTCGGCAATCGTGAAACTGACATCGCGCACAGGGACGGAAAGTTTTCCTTCCACATGAAACGCGACGCGCAAATGTTCGACCTCTAGGAGCATCAGCGCTTCCTCATTACGAGTTTAGAAACGAGCACATACGCCGCGACAAGCACGACCGCGCCCGCAATGACGTAAGGCAAATTTGCGCTTGCCATCTGGCCGCCTTTGACGCACAAATCAAGATAGCTCATGTCGCCTGATTGCACGCCGAGGATGTAGCCGACCGCGGCGAGAATAATGGTCCAAATGCCGGCGCCGAGGGCGGTGAAAAAGGTGAAAGGCGCGAGGGGCATTTTGGCGATGCCAGCGGGAATTGAAATCAATTGGCGAATGACGGGGATGAGGCGGCAGACGAAAGTTGTCGCGGCGCCGTATTTATTGAAGACTTCGCAGGCGCGGGCGAGGGGTTCGGGCTTGATAAAAAAGTATTTGCCATATTTTTCGAGGAAAGGTTTGCCGACCCAAAGCGCGAGGTAATAATTGACGAACGCGCCCGCGAGGGAACCGAGGATGCCAACCAGCACTGCCAACGAAACGCAGACGAGAGGCGAGCCGCCGGAAAGTTCGCCGCGGGCCGCGAGGAAGCCTGCTGGAATCATTACGACTTCGCTGGGGAAGGGGATGAAGCTTGATTCAATCGTCATGAAGACGAAGATGAAAATGTAGCCCCACGTCGGCGCGAGTGCCGCGATGGCATCAAGATGCGAAGCGAGTGTTTCTAGCATATTTGGTATTCCTTATAAGGGTCGCGCGAATAGGGGCGCGGGATTGATTCTTCGACCGCGGCAGTTTTGCCGGGCTGCTTGATTCCTAAAATGATATCGCCTTCTAGCCGGTCGCAACGCGAATAGGAACAGACGAGGCCTTTGGCGCGTTCCAAGTCCGCGGCACTTTTCAAATCGGGGATGGCCGCGGTTGGACCCGGCACATTGATGGGCGCAAGGAGCGTCAGCGGCAACGTTGATTCACGTAGCGCGGCATTATCTTTTTGGTCGCGACCGAGAATGACGCTCGAGCCATCTGGCAAACGAAAACGCCGCCCAACGTTGAGCAATTCCACAAGCTTGCGTTCGCCCAATCCTTCGTGGTCCTTCAAATCTTTCAGCTTGCGCGAAAAGCCTGCTTCCGTCAATTTGCAACCGCCCGCCGGGCTTGGATAATCAATGATGCCAAACGTTTTGGCAAGTTCCATTTGGCGTTCGCGCCCGCGGCCTGAAATGTCGAGCAACTTTTCGCGATTGAGCTTTCCTTCTTGTTCGGGGATGGTGGGTTCCAAAAGTTTCGCGCTCAAGGGGCGCACGAGGCGGCCTTTCAATCCGGACGATTTCTCAACGATGCCGAGCGATTGTTTATTCTGGCTCATCGGCCGTTGGCCCATCACTTCGCCTGTCGCGACAAAATCATAACCGCCGCGCACCATCAGCTCGCCCGCGCGATGAATCATCATCGCATGGCAATCAATACACGGATTCATCGCCCCGCCAAAGCCATGCGGCGGATTTTCAATGAGCGCAATTTCGTCGTCCGTAAAATCAATCACATGCAACACAACGCCAAGTGCCGCGGCCGCTTTTTTTGCCGCGTCTGGGGCGAAGAACGGCGTCGCGAATGTGACCGCTTCGACCTCTGCGCCCGCCTCTTGCAAGATACGAACGGCGAGCTGGCTATCCAGCCCGCCGCTCATGAGACTCAATCCTTTGCAAGTTGCCATCAGTCGTTCCATTCAATCAACGCAAACGAAAGCGGTTGCATGTAGATGACGGCCGAGCCGTCCGGTTGTACATTCAGCGGGATGCGCGTATAGGTGCGCACCGAATCCGTGAGATGGCACGTCGCACCCTTCAAGGAACGACCCTTGACGCGAATCGTGACCGTCGCCGTATCCGTCACATTGTTATCATCCGAATAGCGGCTCACAAGCACCGCGCCGCCCTTGTCGCCCTTCGACGCCACCGCGCGAATCCCGCCTGGAATCGACTGGTCCTTCTTTTCGGTCGCGCCCGTATTGGCATCGGACGCCGCAATCGTGCCTTCCACGACGCCGCATTGGACTTGCGTCGGTGCCCTTTCCACCATGTCCGACCACGCCAAGAACGGATAGTAGCCCTTCTTCGGCCACTGGGTGACCAGGTCGAACATGCTGTTCATCACCGTATGCGTGCGCGCATCGTAGAACATCAACAGGTCCACTGGTGCCGACTGCGTGACCGTCATCGTCGCGGCAATCAGCGCGGTCGCCTTCAGATTAAATTCGCCCGATTCCACCTGCAACGAATACACCCAGTCATCCGTCCAGCCCTTCACATAGTTCCATTCATTCTGAATCGATTCAGTCTTCTCAAACCCATACTTATTCAAAAGATTCCGGAACAAATAACTCCGATCACGAAGTGACTCTGGCGTACGAATGTAGCCATGCCACGAGAAGAAGTCAAGCGGCGTTTTCGTCTTCTGGCAGTGCTGCAAGAAGCCTTCCGCCCACCACTGATTGTATGCAAGCGCAGGTCCACCAATCTTCAAGTTCGGAAACTTCGACTTCAAATGTTTTGCCGCGGTCTCATAGAACTTGTAGAACTCCTCCGGCGAGGCACCCCAGCAACGCGGATTCGTCGTGTAGGCTTCCACCGACACATCGATATCCGGCTCATTCCAAATTTCCCAATACACAATGTTGAACTGATTCGACCAAGCAATGTTCTTCGTCGATGGCGCCTTGTCGAGTCCCCACCCCCAACCTTCGTTGTAGTGGCGAATCACATGCTCACAAATCCGCGCCCACTTCGCATAGTCCTTCGGCGGCAACACGCCATACTTCTTCGGACCATGCTCAATCGTCTGGCCGAGGCGGAAATAGACTTGCGTCCCCGCGCGGCGAATCGTATCGAGATACCAATCCGTAAACACGAAGTCATAATTCTTCGGGTCATTTTCATCTGCATCGAAGTTCGGAAAGATGGCATTGATATCACAACAATGCGCACCCCCATTGACGCAATTGATGGAGTCATGCGTGCGGGCAAACGGAATACGTGCAGCCTTGTAGTCGGCAAAATTGCCGCGCTTCTGGTCGCCACCAACATTTGCCACCGCAGGTCCATTATTCACCGCATTCATCGGCTTCATCGGCCCAATCACTTGCGCCTCAT
>CAVIVB010000045.1:0-8917 GCA_963645785.1 bacterium | reverse complement strand
ATTCTTAAAACCACATGTGACTTTTTTGAAAACCACATGTGACTTTTTCCAAGACCCCCCCTTTCGTACCCATAACAACCCCTTCACCCACCCAAAGAAACCCCCTCTCCCAACCATTTTCCCGCCGTTCCAATGTTGATTACGCGCGTTCGCTCAGGGTCGCCCAACGGTCAACCGCAGTCTCAAGTTCGGCTTCGGCCTGCGGCAAACGTTCGGAAAGTTCCTTCGCCTTCTGGGGCTCCGTGCGATAAATCGTACCCGTTGAAAGCGTTTCGCGAATCGCGGCAACTTCTTTTTCAAGCGCATCAATCTTATCTGGCAAGGCATCCAATTCGCGCTTTTCGCCGTAGGAAAGTTTGGTCGGCTTGGACGGCGCGGCGGATTTGATTGGCTTCTCGACCGCGGCAGTTTTGATTGGCGCGGGACGTTGCGCGAGATAGTCCGCATAACCGCCTGGATACGGGCGCACCGCGCCATCGCCTTCCAAAACAAAAGTAGACGTCACAACGTTATCAAGAAATTCGCGATCGTGTGAAACAAGAAGGAGCGTCCCCGAATATGCGAGGAGTTGTTCTTCAAGGAGTTCGAGCGTTTCGATATCGAGGTCGTTCGTCGGCTCGTCCATGATAAGAAGATTCGCGGGGCGCATAAAGAGCTTGGCCAATAAAAGCCGCGCACGCTCACCGCCCGAAAGCGCCTTGACAGGCGTGCGGCACCGTTCCGGCGTAAACAAGAAATCGGCCAAATACGAATAAATGTGTTTCTTGATTCCGCCAACAATCACTTCATCGCGATCGGACGCGACATTTTCCTTCACGCTCAATTCAGGCTTGAGTTCGCTACGAAGCTGGTCAAAGAAAGCCATTTCCACATTCGTGCCAAGCGTGACGCGTCCTTGCGTCGGCTTGAGTTGCCCCGTAAGAAGTTTGAGAAGCGTGGTCTTGCCCGCGCCATTTCCCCCAAGGATTCCAATGCGCTCCCCCCGTAAAACATCCGCCGTAAAATGTGAAACGATGTCACGCGTGCCATCGTATGAAAATGAAAGATCTTCAATCTTGATAACGCGCACGCCACCAGGCGCGGCCGTATCCAATTTGAGCGTTGCCGACCCCGTTGATTTACGCCGCGCGGCAAATTCTTCGCGCAGCTTCTTCAAGGCCGCAACGCGCCCTTCATTGCGCGTCGTGCGTGCCTTCACACCGCGGCGAATCCACGCTTCTTCTTGCGCCAGCTTCTTGGATTTGCGCTCCCAATAGACGGCTTCATCGGCGAGGAGTTCGGCTTTGCGCTTCACGAAGGTCGTGTAATCACATTCCCAGCCCGATAATTCGCCGCGGTCGAGGTCGTAAATTTTTGCCGCGACACGCCGCAAGAAACGCCGGTCATGCGTCACAATCAAAACGGCCATCTCGCGATTGCGCCGAAGGAAGCCTTCCAACCAATCAATCGCTTCCACATCCAGATGGTTGGTCGGCTCATCAAGAAGCAACAAATCAGGCTTGGCAAGAAGCGCCTCTTCCAAAATTTGCCGCCGCCGCTTGCCACCTGAAAGCGCATTGAACGCCGCATCCCCTTCACGGTCATGCGGCACTTCTTGCGAAACATAAATCGTCTTCAAATGCGGCGCGCGAACAATCTCGCCCGAATCAGGCTCAAGGTCGCCCGCAATCACTTTCATCAGCGTCGATTTGCCTTCGCCATTACGCCCCGTCAACGCCGCACGTAGCCCACGCGAAATCGAAATTGAAACTTTATCCAAGATGCTCGGCCCACCAAATGCAAGCGACACATCCTTCAGCGACATCAAAAAATCACTCATTTATCAACCCTTATTTCCACGGCGCCGAATCGCCCGTCTTGCGATAAAAACAAATGCGCACTTCACGTGCAACTTCCTTCGACCACGGCCGCCGATACGTCATCGTCAATTCGGAAGGCCCCGCAAAGCCGCGGCGGATTTTTGCCGTGATAAACGCCTTCCCCGGCGCCCCACATAAGCCCTCCGCATTCTTTTCCGGCCCGCGATGCGCCACCGTCACATCCACCAAAGAATCAGGACACGACGCAATCCAACTAAAGCCCGTCGTCTGATTTTCTTCAAGTTCAAACGTCCAATGATCGCCCGACTTCACTTCAATATAACGATTCGTAACAGGCTCCGACAAATTATAACGCCCAAGCCGACAACCCGAAAGTGCCGCGACCGCGGCAAAAATAAGCAGCGCCTTTTTCATGTAAGCGGCACATCCTTTTCGGAATAATCAAATTGAATCACCTTGACCCCCAAAGGCGCGAGCGTCTGTTTGATAACAGCAAGCCAGCCCGGTTTCAATTCGCACGCAATGACGACGGTATCCGCATGCGTCGCGGCAATAATTTCCTTCGCTTGCATCAACGAGCCCATCACGCGAATGCCGCCAATGAAGTGTCCATGCAAAAGAATGTCGTCATCCATAATCCCAACGATGACGCGTGAATTGCGCGCGGCACTTCTCACAAGCTCGCGCCGAAACGCTCGATACCGCAAGCCCGCCCCATACACAATAATGCGCGACGAGTCCTTATTTGCAAGGATGCGCGAACAATCCATCGCGTAAAACAAATCGCGCACGCACGGCCGAAACGCACGGCCAAAAATCACAAACAGCGTCGTGACCGCGGCATATTCAATCGCGAAAGGCGTTGCATTGAGCTCCTCCAAACTCGGCACATAATAAATGATAATCTGTGCAATGATGGACCCCAAAATGCACGCCGCCGCAAGCCGCAAATAATTCGACAGCATCGCCCGCGCCCAAATCGTCCGATACGCACGGAAGAAAATAAGACACGCAAACACGCACGTCGCATTCACCAGCAACCCCTTCATCCCCAACTGCGGTCCAATCCCACCCGCATACGAGTAGTACACAATCGCATACGCCACCGTCAGCGCCGCAACATCATACGCCACAAAAAGCGGCACCGCCGCACGCGCACGCCGCCTCCTCATCGCGGCACTTTTATCATGCGCCACAGACCCCAACAACTTCCCAATATCGAAAAGCTCAATCCGCGACATATCCCTAAAAATAATGACCGACGCCAACGTCAACGCAAAAAGCCACAACCCGCCCGCACGCGACTTCAGCGCCGTCGAACACAATCCCACCAACACCAAAAACGCCGCGCACAAATACAAAATCCACGCCGCCTTGCGCTGACTCAACCCCACCGCCCGCAAAATCCGATGATGCACATGGTCCTTATCTGCCGTCATCACCTGCCCATCCGCCGCACTCTTCCCATGCTCCAACACGCGCCTCACCAGCCGCCGCAAAATCGCAAGCGACGTATCAAAAATCGGCACACCCATCGCCAAAAGCGGCACCCCAAGCGACACCAAATACGAATCTTGCGCATGCGACAATAATGGCAAAATCGACAACACATACCCAATAAACATCGACCCGCTATCGCCCAAAAATACCGACGCCGGATTATAATTGTATCTCAAAAATCCAACAAGCCCGCCCGCCAACGCAAAATGAAAAATCGCCGCGCTCGACCGCCCCGTAAAAAACAACACACCCGCCATCCCCATCGTCGCAATCAACGCGAGTCCACTCGCCAGCCCATCCAACCCATCAATCAAATTGAAAGCATTAATCGCCCCCACAATCCAAAAGACAGTGAATGCACAATCCAGCCACGCCGGAATCGCAGGCCACAAATCGCGGAACCCAAGCCCCACCCACGCCCATGTCAGCACCGCCACCGCAACCTGCCCCGCCAGCTTCACCTTCGGCGGCAAAGAAAACTTATCGTCAATAAGTCCCACAACCACAATCCCAGTCGCCAAAAGTGCCGCGCGCACATACAAATGATCAGTCGGCGGCAACGTGGACGAAAACAAACGGAAAACCGAATACGTCCCAATCACGCCCAAAAACAAGGCAAGCCCCCCGCCGCGCGGAATCGGCACCGTATTAATCCGCCGCGCATCTGGCATATCGACCATCCCCAATCGCCGATTCAACTCTCTCACGAGCGGCGTCAAAATAAGCGTCACAACAAACGCCCCCAAAAACGCAATCGCATACGGCCAAATGTGACTCATCGCACCACCTCCAACTTCTTCATAAACGCCGCCAGCTTCCCGTCCTCCGCCACCGTCGAATTAATCGTCACCATCACCCAGCGGTCAATCCGATTCCTAAACGTCCGGTCCAATATATCCCTAAAAATCCTCTTCACATGTGACGACGCCCGATACCCATCCTGATTGAAAAACGTGTACGCAAAGCCCATCGTCGCCGCATCCCTCTGCTCAAGCCGTATCACCCGCCACGGCACCCCGCCAACCTCCATCGTATGCGGCGCCACCATCTGGAACCCCTGCGACGGCAAACACAATTCCGGCCGATGAATCGAACTCTTACTCATCCCGCCCACGACCGCCGTCACCAAATACCAATTCCCATCCGCCGCGGTGTACGCCTTCTTCAAAATCTGCGTGTCCTTCGGCAGCACCTTCAACTCCGCATCGCTCGGCGCCATCTCCTGTGCCGTCATCCCCTCAATCTCGCCCAGCCTCACCACCGGCGCCGCGGCAAGCTCCGGTTCACTCGTCCGCGCCTGATACGCCATCACCCCGACCGTCAACACCGTCGCCACAATCGGCACAATCCATTCCTTTTTCATCCGCGCGCCCCCTTCCCTCTTTCGCACATTCGCGTAATCAATCCGCCCGCGGCCACCATCAAACAAATCGCCACCGCAAACACCACATACCCCGAATAGTCATGATAAAACCCCATCGCAAAATCTGCCGAACACGTCCTTCCCACCAACACAATCGTCAAAATCCGCATCACATTCCCCATAATCGCCAGCGGCACCGACAGCACAAATAAAATCCCCCGTCGCACCCACGTCGGCTGCGTGAAATACGCATACGCCGCCGTCAGCGCCATCAACGCAAAAATCGACCTCAACCCACTGCACGGCTCGGCGACATCAATCCCAAAACTCCCATCCGCCATCGCGAGCATCGTCCCCCGCCGCAAAATGTCCACCCCACACCCCTTCAATAACCCATACGCACACGACGTCGCAAAAATCCGCAAATGCACCGTAATCACATCCAGGAACGTCGCAAGCGGTATGCAAAAAAGCAAAAATGCCGCGGGGAAAACAACCTCCTTCGCCGCGCGCCATCCAAAAAATGCCCACGTCAAACTCCACCACAATCCCGCAAACGCCACAATCTCAAATCGCACCTGCAACCCGCGCGACCCCATCAGCCCCAACACAAAAAATGGCACCGCCACACAAAGCCCCCACGCACTCGGCTTCCCCACCGCCGCGGCAATCTTCCCACGCTCCCGCCACACCACATACAACGACACAAACGGCACCAACCACCCATACGACAAATCTTCCTCAACCGCATTGAAAACATGCGGCGCCCGCTCCAAAATGAGTCCCCAAAACCCAATCAAGAGCGCCACCGCGCTCACACAAAAAAGTGCCGCGCGCAAAGAAATGGTCTGCTTCCGCATAAACTACCCTATATTATACCATATTTCTGCCCAACTCTCAACCCCCCCGCGGCACTTTTCTCATTCATTACTTCTATATCGATACTTTTGTATCAGAGTTCCCCCCCCTATTTCCCGGGAAATTTAGGGCTTCCCACCACCCCCCCTATTAAAGGGGGGTGGGAAGATGGAAAATCAAAACCTTGTCATCTCCCCGCAAAACTGCCGCGGCTTGTCCTGTGCCACAAGCGCAAGCTTGGGGTTAGCGTACCCGTATGACAAGCCCCGAGGAATTGGGGAGAAAACCGTAGAGATACGGCGGCGTGGCAGAGGTCGATTCTGCCGCCTTGGGGTCGGCCGCGTCCTTCCAAAGAAGGCTTGGCACCTTCTTCTCCTGCGGAAGAAGCGTAAACACCGACTTCTGAATGCCCGCATTTGACCACTTGATAAGCGGCGTCGTCACACGCTCCTTGCACCCCGCATCCGCAATTAAATTCACATTTATCTTCCCTGTCACGCCTTCATTGCCAAATTTACGCGTAGGAGCACCATCCGAACGCACGGGCGCAACCGCCCACCCGCCAGCAGGAACGACAAACTCAAGCTTCAGCACCGCCCCAGCCGTCGCGGCAGAAAACCATTCCCAGTTGTCAAGCCCCATCTTGTAGCATGCATTCGCGCCTTCAATACGAATTGTGTCCGGCTTGTCAGCGTCCGTACTATTCCATCGCGTCTGGCCAATCGCCGTAAATGTCGAATTCTTGACATAGGTAAGCGCCCCAAGGCTCATCACATTGCGTGCACACGTAAATGTCGAGTCCTCAACAATGAGCCGTCCACCCCTGTTAGAAAAGATGTCGCCCGTTCCAGCATTCTCGCATGTCACCTTTGCGCCGTTGATGACGCGCCACGTGCTATTCGCGCCAAGCGCCCACTCCGAATTCTGCGGTGTGCGCGTGAAATTGACGCCATCAAGCGTAAAAACGCTGTTTTCGCCGCTCAGGTTCACGACCTTGGCAACCGTCAGCGTCGGCGTCGTGGCCGCATCGTCCGCCTTCCTAAACGTCACCTCCACATTCGACGCAACCCAAAACTCCGCAATCGTCCGATTTTTGTCGAGCACAATTGTCGCCTTCGCCCCTTTCGGAAACGCCACAATCGCATTCGCGAGGCTAGGATAATCGAGGTACCCACTTGGCTCGCACGTCCAGTTCGCGCTGTTCTCCCACGCGCCATCTTCGCCTGCGCCACTCCACCTATACGTCACCACGTTGCTCTTCGTCTTGGCAAATATCGTATCGCTCCGCGTCTCCACCCCGTCGGACGTCGCCACGATCACGATGCAGTAGGTCGTGCTCGGCTCAAGCCGCGCCTGCGCCGCATCCATCTCACAAAGCGTCAGCGAAAACTTTTGATTATCGGCGGACTTCGTCAGCACCCAGCTCTCGTCCGTCCATTCAGTTGTGAGCGAATCCACCGACTCACCTGTCAAAACCTTGAGCGTGCACGTCTCCCCCGGATAGTCCGCCATCTCGCCGTCAATCGTAATCTCGTTATAACTCACGACCGTCGCCGTCGGCACATCCTTGAACTTGGGCGCGCTAGAGTACCCCGTCACGTCCGACCACATCTCAACACCATCTTCAACGATGTAAAAGCGCATAAATTGGAAGTTATCCGAACCCCATGTCGCATCCGCCGTCTGCGTGAAAAGATAGTTGTACGCCACCTGATTCGCCGCAATTGTCCCAAGCGAAACCACCTTATTCCAGGCCGTCTTGTCCGCGCCAGCGTCCGTCGCGCCATACGCGACAAAAATTTCACGCTCATTCTCGGACGCCTCAAAACTAAGGTCAATCCCCTTCCACGTCGACTCCTCAACATTTGGCGTCGAGGTAATGAACGAGCCCTTCAAATACGCCGCCAGCATCGTCGTCGTCCAAGCAAATGCGTCGGAAGCCTGCGGAAGATTGACGGACGCCGAAAACGCCGCATTTTTGAGATATTGCGGCCAAACAATCAAATTTACCGTCAGCGTCTCGGCGGCAATTTTCGCGGGCGATTCAGCCAAAACATCAAACGCTATCGCCCCCGTCACAGGACCCGAAGCGGTCAGGAACTCGCTCTCGGTAGTACCACCCTGAATCGGCGTCTGCGCAAACCCGCCTTCAGGAACAACAAACTCAAAATGCACATTATAGCCACTTTCCTGGAAGAGCACCTTCCCTTTGTTATCCCCATTCGTAGCCCTGACCATCTTGCAAACCGCATTCTTCCCCTTGAAGCGAATCGTCGTCTGGCTCATATCCTTCCAAAAACGGAAACCATAGTGACTCAAATAAGTCGAATTATCAATCTCCAGCAATCCGTTCTGCATGTGAAGCCCCACCATCTCCGCCACCGAGCCACCTGCAATGTAAATATCGCCACCCTTCTCATTGCCAGGCATCTTGCCGCTCGCGAACGGCTGATTATAAAAAACGCCGCTATAAAAATAACTTCCGCCAAGAATCGAAAGCTTGCCCGCGCTCCCCATCATCGGCTTGCTCTCCGTCTTGACATACACACCATCAAGCGTAAAATCAAGATTTTCGCCAGAAATCGTCAGCGTCGTGACCGTCAATTTCGCCGCGTCACGTTCAACGCCTTCGCCCTGCACGAACTTAAGCGAAATATTCGCGGCAGAAAGGTCAAGTTGCGAAATGGACTGCTCCGTCGTACGCGTCACCGTCGCTGTCGTATTCGCGGCAAAAATTGCAATATCGGACGCTTCCTGCGGATAACTTGTCGCCGTCTCACCATTCACGAGCCAATTCGCGGCATCATCCCAGTTGCCACTTGAAATAGCCGCGTTCCAAGTATACGTCGCCGCCCACACATCCGCGGCAAAAAGAACTGCCGCGCCAAGTATCACACTTGCGCAAACCTTCCGAATCATCGCAATCTGCATACGAATCTCCTAATCTATCTTTTAACCTTAACTGCATATATTATATCATATCTGACTTCCCTTTGTCCAATAGTATTTTTTTATGCCCAAAAACGCACGTTTTCTCGCATTTTTGAACACCCCCTCTTAAAATCTCAAGCCCTTCGACCCCCTTCCGCGACAAATCTGCCGCGTCCCAACATCACCTGTCCCGCGTTTTGCCGCGGCCTGCTCCGTCAGGTCGCTGGGGGTACGGGGCAACGCCCCCGTCTCTTTGCGCTCTCCCTAGCCCTGATGATCTCTTCTGTACTTGACCAAAAAGTGCCGCGCCACCCGCCCCCTTGTCCTGTGCCCAAAGCGCAAGCTTTGGGTTCCCCCACATTTCCCACACCCAAAATCTGCCGCGCCCCCAAACCACTTTTCATGAAATGTGGTTTACCCCCTCGGCTCACTTTTCATGAATTGT
>CAVIVB010000044.1:6671-9025 GCA_963645785.1 bacterium | reverse complement strand
CCGCTAGCCGCACCAACTTCTCGCGTTCGCCTTCCATCAACTTCGTCACAGGAATCCCGCTCCAGCGCGACACCACTTCCGCAATCTCGTCCGCCGTCACTTCCTCCCGCAAAAGCGCCCCGTCCGACTTCTTCCGCAAGTCCTCTTCATGCTGTTTCAACTTCTTTTCCAAGTCCGGTATCACGCCATATTTCAGCCGCGCCGCCGTCTCATTATCGCCCCTCATCAGCGCCGTCTCATACCGATTGCGCTCCTCCTCCAACCGATTACGCACCCGCCGCACATCTTCCAAGGACGACTTCTCTTCCTTCCATTGCGCCGTCATCGCATCGCTCTTCGCCTTCATCTCCTTCAGCTCGCTCTGCAACTCCTCCAACCGCTTCTTCGACGCCTCATCCTTCTCCTTCTTCAGCGCAATCTCTTCAATCTCAAGCCGCCGCACATGACGCGAAATCTCATCCAATTCCTGCGGACACGAATCCATCTCCGTACGAATCCGCGCGCACGCCTCATCCAACAAGTCAATCGCCTTATCCGGCAAAAACCTGTCCTGAATATACCGCGTCGACAACACCACCGCACTCACAATCGCCTCATCACGAATGTGCACATTGTGGTACTTTTCAAACCTCTCCTTAATGCCGCGCAAAATCGAAATCGCATCTTCCTCCGACGGCGGCTCAACCATCACAGGCTGGAAACGCCGCTCGAGCGCCGCATCCTTTTCCATGTACTTGCGGTACTCATCCAACGTCGTCGCGCCCACACAATGCAATTCGCCGCGCGCCAACATCGGCTTCAACATGTTCCCCGCATCGCTCGACCCTTCCGTCTTGCCCGCGCCCACAATCGTGTGAATCTCATCTATGAAAAGAATAATCTTCCCTTCCGATTCCTTGATCTTCTTCAGAACCGCCTTCAGCCGTTCCTCGAATTGCCCACGATACATCGCGCCCGCCATCAACGCCGTCATATCCAGCGAAAATACCGTCCGGTCCTTCAACCCATCCGGCACATCCCCGCGGCAAATCCTCTGCGCGAGCCCCTCCACAATCGCCGTCTTACCGACGCCCGGCTCACCAATCAGCACCGGATTGTTCTTCGTCTTCCGCGACAAAATCCTCACCACATCGCGTATCTCCGTATCGCGACCAATCACCGGATCGAGCTTCCCCGCCCGGGCAAGCGCCGTCAAATCCGTGCCATACTTCTCAAGGCACTTCTCATTATCTTCTGGTGGCTCATAACTTGCGTTCATATCTTTATCTCCTTTGTCCGAGGCTCTCGCGCCCCAGCACACCTAAACACCCAGCACAACCCATGCCACCCCACAAAATCTGCCGCGCCGCCCCTCAATCTGCGCCAGAAAGTCCCACTCCATGTCCCACCTACGCCCAACCGCGGCACTTTCTCCCCTCCAATCCCCAAAAAGAAGGCCGCGGGTAATCCCGCAGCCTTCACAACCAAACACAAACAAAAACAAAACGAAAATCTTTAAGCCTTCTTGGCGATCTCCACGATCGTCTTGAAGCCCGCCGGATCCTGAATCGCAATCTCGCTCAGCATCTTGCGGTTAATCGTCACACCCGCGCGCGTCAAACCCGCGATGAGTTTCGAATAGCTGATGCCTTCTGCACGAGCGGCCGAATTGATACGGCCAATCCAGAGCTGACGGAAATCACGCTTTTTGAGCTTGCGATGAATCGTCGAAAGACGCATCGCGCGATCAACGGCCTCAGTCGCCGTACGGAAAAGTTTGGAACGGGCTCCATAAAAGCCTTTCGCACGCTCAAGGCGGCGACGACGGCGTTCACGGGAAGCGGGAGCATTAGTAACACGCATTGTAAATTACTCCTTCTCTAAATTAGCGACCCTGCAACGCACGTGCGTAGGTCTTGGTTACGGTCGAATCAGTCACGGTCGTGCCACGCAAGTTGCGCTTACGCGCACGCGTCTTGCCGTTGTTCAGGTGGGCCTTGCCACCCTGCGAACGCAATACCTTGCCGTTGGCCGACATTTTCATGCGCTTTGTCACGCACTTCTTAGTTTTCATTTTAGGCATTTTTATGTTCCTTTATATCTTCCTAACCGGTCGGGCAGTCGGTAGTTGAGCCCGCTCCAGATGGAATTGGCGCATATTATACCATATTTCAGCTCCTCGCGCAAGGGGGTATTTTCAACTTTTTTTCACCGCCCTAGTGATTGCCTTTTGCCCCAAATCCGCCGCGCCCCACCCCTCCGCGGCAATTCATTCACCATTGAAAACGATTTTATTCACCACGGTGAACAAAATCATTCACCATTGGGAATGGAATCGTTCACCATTGGAATTCAACCGTCGCCCCTTCCAACCC
>CAVIVB010000044.1:0-6661 GCA_963645785.1 bacterium | reverse complement strand
GGCAGTCGGTATTGAGCCCGCTCCAGACGGAATTGCCGCATATTATACCATATTTTCACCTCTCCCGTCAAGGGGGTATTTTCAATTTTCTCTGGACAAAATCTGCCGCGGAGATACGGAGGATGTAAGATTGGAATGGGCGATTTTACATAGGATGGAAACCTTCTTTTTGAAAGTGAAGAAAATTGCTTGTATCCGCGGCAGATTTGGTTGGGTGGCCGTTTGGCATGATTTGTGCTAATCTTTCACGGAGCTTTCTAGTTTATGGATACTGAACTTTTGGCGAAGTGGCAAGCGGAGCGGGAGCGCGCGGCGTTTCTTGCGCTTGCAGATGGCACGATTTTTCGTGGCGTCGCGTTTGGTGCCCCATGCGATAAGTTGGGCGAGGTCGTTTTCAACACAGGCATGGCTGGGTATCAGGAGATTCTAACCGACCCTTCGTACGCAGGGCAATTTGTCACCCTCACCGCCTCTGAGATTGGCAACTATGGAACGAACCCCGACGACATCGAATCGCGGGGTTTATTTCTGTCGGGGCTTATTGTCAATGATTTGACTTTGGCCTCCAACTTTCGGTCGACGAAGTCGCTGGATGAATATTTGAAGGATGCGGGTGTGCCGGGAATTCGTGCGGTGGATACGCGGGCGTTGACGTTGCATTTGCGCGAGCATGGGAATCAAAAGGCGTACTTGCATGTGAGCGGCGAGGCGATGGATGAGGCCGCGGCCGTTCGTGCGGCGAAGGATTGGGTTGGGCTTGATGGGCAAGATTATGCCGCGCGCGTGACGTGTGAAAAGGCGTATGAAGTGCCTGGGAGCGCGGCAGATTTGCCGCGGGTTGTGTGCTATGACTTTGGTGTGAAGATGAACATTTTGCGGTCGCTTGCAAAGTTTGCGCGGGTGGTTGTTGTGCCGGCGAAGACTTCTGCCGCGGAGGTAATGGCGTACAAGCCAGATGGTGTGTTTCTTTCGAATGGGCCGGCCGATCCCGCGGCGGTTACGTATGCGATTGAGAATGTGAAGGCGCTGTTGGGGAAGGTGCCGATGATGGGGATTTGCTTGGGGCATCAATTGTTGTCGCTCGCGTGTGGCGCGAAGACGGGGCGCCTCAAATTTGGGCATCATGGGTGCAATCATCCGGTGAAGAATTTGGCGACGGGCCATGTGGAGATTACGAGTCAGAACCACAACTTTGCGGTGGTCGAGGAAAGCGTGCCGGATTGTTTGGAGGTCACGCACGTCAATTTGAATGATGGCACGATTGAGGGCGTGCGGCATAAGACGCTCCCGGCATTTAGCGTGCAGTACCATCCGGAGTCGTGTCCGGGGCCGCATGATTCGGGCTATTTGTTTGAAGAATTTCGGAGGATGATTTTGAAATGAAGAAGCAAGTGAAGTACGTATTTATTACGGGCGGCGTGGTGTCGAGCCTTGGTAAGGGGATTACGAGCGCGTCGCTCGCGCTTTTGTTGAAGAGCCGCGGGTATAAAGTTTTTATGCAGAAGCTCGATCCCTATTTGAATGTGGATCCGGGGACGATGAGTCCGTATCAACATGGTGAAGTGTTTGTGACGGATGATGGGGCGGAGACGGATTTGGACTTGGGGCATTACGAGCGATTTGCGGGTGTGACGTGTTCGAAGGCGTCGAATTATACGTCTGGGCGGATTTATTCGGCGGTGATATCGAGGGAGCGCGCGGGCGGTTATTTGGGCGGGACGGTGCAGGTTGTGCCGCACATCACGAACGAGATTAAGGCGGCAATTCATTCGGCGGGCGAGCATGATTGCGATATTGTGCTGTGTGAGATTGGCGGGGTGAGTGGCGATATTGAATCGTTGCCATTTTTGGAGGCGGCGCGGCAGTTTCGTTTTGAGGAAGGCGAAGAGAATACGTGCTTTGTGCATTTGACGTTGGTGCCATATTTGAAGGCGGCGGGCGAGCTGAAGACGAAGCCATCGCAACATTCGGTTGGGCAATTGCGCGCGATTGGGATTATTCCGGACATCCTTGTGTGCCGCACGGAGATGACGATTCCGCGCGAGCATTTGGAGAAGCTGGCGATGTTTTGCAATGTGCGGCGCGAGTGCGTGATTGAAGAAAAGGACGTCACCGATTCCGTTTATGCGGTGCCGCGGGAATTGCGCATGCAACATTTGGATGAGCAAGTTTTGAAGCAGTTGCATCTCGACATTTGGCCGATCAAGCATACGGTGTGGGATACGCTTGTGAAGAAGGCGACGCAACCGAAGTATGAATGCACGATTGCGCTTGTGGGGAAATACATTTCGATTCGTGATGCGTACAAGAGTGTGCACGAGGCCTTGCAACATGCGGGGATGGCGCACAATGCGAAGGTGCATGTTGAATGTATTGAAGCGGAGGATGTGGAGAAGAATCCGAAGCTCCTCGCGAAGGCGGATGGCATTCTAGTACCCGGCGGATTTGGCTCGCGCGGCGTGCCGGGGAAAATTGCCGCGATCAAGTGGGCGCGCGAAAAGAAGGTGCCGTTCCTCGGAATTTGCTTGGGGATGCAATGCACGGTGATTGAATATGCACGCGATGTGCTTGATTGGAAAGATGCGAATTCGACTGAGTTTGATGAGAAGACCGCGCACCCCGTCATCGATTTGATGGAGGAGCAAAAGAAGGTGACCGCGAAGGGCGGGACGATGCGGCTAGGGGCCTATCCATGCGTTTTGAAGCGCGGCAGTCTCGCGGCAAAAATGTATAAGTCGCTTGAGATTTCGGAACGTCACCGCCACAGGTATGAATTTGCGTTGGGGACGGAAATGCAGCAAGCGATTGAAAAGGCGGGCTTGAAGGTTTCAGGCACCTCGCCCGATGGCAAGCTCGTCGAGATTGTGGAATTGCCAGGTCATCCGTACTTCATCGCGGGGCAGTTCCATCCGGAATTCAAGTCGCGTCCGATTGCGCCGCATCCGTTATTTGATGGGCTTGTCGCGGCCGCGTTGCGTGGTAAAAAGAAATAATCCCCTTCACAACCAAAAAAACAAAAACCAAAGTCGCGACAAATTTGCCGCGACTTCTTATTCACAAACGGTCGAAAATATGGTATAATATAGGGTATGAACATCCAAGAAGAGATTTTGAGGTTGAAGAAGGAGCGCCATGCGGTGATCCTTGCGCATAATTATTGCCGCGGCGAGGTCCAGGATTTGGCGGATTTTACAGGCGATTCGCTCGAGCTTGCGCGCAAGGCAACGCAGGTCGAAGCGGATGTCATTGTCTTTTGCGGTGTGTATTTCATGGCGGAAACCGCGGCAATTTTGAATCCAACAAAGACGGTTTTGATTCCTGAACCCAGCGCGGGCTGCCCAATGGCGGATATGATCACGGGCGAACAATTGAGGACGCTCAAGGCGAAGCATCCGAACGCGGTCGCGGTCTGCTATGTGAATTCGACGGCAGAAGTCAAAGCGGAATGTGATTTGTGTGTGACGAGCGGGAATGCGGAAAAGGTGATGGCAACGGTGTCGCGCGACAAGGAAGTTTTGTTTGTTCCCGATCAGCATCTCGGTAGCCACATCTCCGCAAAAGAAGGTCGCACCTATGTGCTCTGGCCAGGCTATTGCCCGACGCATGCGCGCTTGACGGCGAAGGCAATTGCAGATGCGCGGCAAAAATATCCAAACGCCCCCGTTCTTGTGCATCCCGAATGCCCAAAGGATGTGCGCGATGCAGCGGACGAACAATTGTCGACAGGCGGAATGTGCCGCTACGCAAAAGAAAGTGCCGCGCAAACAATTCTCGTGGGAACGGAAGTCGGGATTCTTCATCGCCTCAGGAAGGAAAATCCAAACAAGACGTTCATTCCAGTGTCCGAAACTTTGGTGTGTCCGAATATGAAGAAGACGACGGTTGAGAATTTGTATGAGGCGCTCAAGGAAATGAAAACACGCGTCGTGGTGCCAGAAGAAATTGCCGCGAAGGCGAAAAAGGCGATTGATGCGATGCTCGCCATTCAATAAAAGGAAAAGATGAATAACGACCCTGTCAACATTCTGACCCTCAAGTGGGGAACGCTTTATTCGGCGGAATATGTGAACCGTTTGTATCGCGGCGTCAAAGCGCATTTGCATCGCCCCTTCCGTTTTGTTTGCGTCACGGATGATGCCGCGGGACTTGCACCTGAAATTGATGCCCAACCATTCCCCGCCAAGCCCGAAGGCATGAAGTTCACATTTGACTATTCCAAGTGGCCCAACATTTATGTGAAGCTTCTTGTCTTTGAAAAAGGATTTGCCGCGCTCGAAGGGCCAACGCTGTTTCTTGATATCGACCAAATTATCACGGGCGACCTTGATCGCTTCTTTGATTATCGGCCTGGTGAATTTTGCATCATTCGCAATTGGGTCGAACTGCGCAAGCGCCTTCTCCGCAAGGTCCCCTTCTGCGGCAATTCAAGTTGCTTCCGTTTTGAAGCAGGCGAAAAGAGTGACTACATTTATCGCACGTTTCTAAAGGAGATGGACGATGCAATGGACTCCTCAAAATTCACAACCGAGCAAGCGTACATGACGCACGCGGTGGGCTTTGAGAACATTCATTTTTGGCCGGCGAACTTTGTGAGGTCGTTCAAGAGGAGTTGTGTGTATCCGTGGCCGCTCAATCATTTCTTGACGCCGCGGCTAAATCCGGATACAGGCATCTTGTGTTTTCACGGGCATCCCACACCGACGGAAGCAATCGCGGGCTATCGCGGGCGGCATTTGAATACGTGGACAAAGCCAGCGAAGTGGGTAGAGGACTTGTGGCTGAAGTGATTTCGAGGGAGACAAACAAATGAAGACATACGACTTTGCTTTTAGTTGCGGTCAGCAGTGTGGATGCTCCTTAGCTTTGCGCGCGGCAAATTTACAATTTGCGTCCTATCCCTTCGATTGGGCCGCGACGCCTTCTTTCAAAACTGCCGCGGAAACCATCGCCACTGACTTCAAAGATTGGCTCCGCGCCGAAGATTTGCGCCTTGTTGATGTGCGCCGCGGTGGGCTCAATAAACACGTCTACTACAACCCGCGCACGGGCTATGGCTTCGTGCATGACTTTTCTTCCTTCAAAACGTTCGAAGAAAGCTTTCCAAAAGTCGCCGCGAAATATGCGCGGCGCATCGAACGCTTGCAAAAGGACCTCGCCACGCATCAACACATCTTGGCCGTCTGTATTGAAATGCCCATTCGCCCACGGTGCATAAATGAAAGCCTTATTGAAGCGCGGCAGATTTTGATGGCGAAATATCCAAACGCTAAATTTGACCTTCTCTATTTCTATGAGCTCGATGGCGTAAAGGAAGCCCAAGCGAAAGAAATTACGGAAGGTATTACGGTTGTGGGGCTCGACTTCCGCACATTTGAATTTGGGGAACTCAATCATGAAATTGAAACATCAGGCATCGTCCAATATCTAAAGGCGAACATCTCAGTCCCCGATCCTCGCACGGAAGAAGAAAAAGCCGAATACAAAAAAACGTGGACGAAGCAAGATCGCGAACGTTGGGGGACGGATGGCGCGTGGGCTGTCTTCAAGCGTCGCACGGCTTATCGAATTTATCGAAAGCTCGAAAAGTTCCTTGTCAAAGAAGGCCTTTTGCCGCGGGAGCGCCCCATTTGGTTTCCAGGGTCGGACGAAATAAAATCTAATCAGGAGAAGTCAAAGTGAACAAAGTATTTACCTTTTGGGAGCCACGTGCAAACTTGCCTGGCTACATCAAGTTGTGCCTTGAAACATGGAAGGATTGTTTGCCCAATTACGAAGTCGTCGTTTTGGACTATTCCAATTTGGGCGAGTACTTGACGCCTGAAGAACAGGACGCCATTTTGTGGCGCAAGATGACGCTTGCCATGCAATCGGATTGCATTCGGTGCGCGATTATTCGCAAGCATGGTGGGATGTGGCTCGATGCAGATACGATTTTGACGCGGCCTTTGGATGGACGCTTCAATCAGTCTGACGTCACGATGGTTGCACGCAAAGTGGAAGATGGCTCGCTTGTCCATTATGGTGCTTTTATTTCTGCGCGCAAGCCACACGCGGCGTTTTTGGAAGCGTGGTACAAACAGCTTGTCCCACGTGTCGCAGCCGCGAAGAAGTATCGCGACAGCTTTTGGTATAAGCTTTTCCATCGGCGTTCGTGGCGGCTCATGCATCGTTGGAATTATTGCATAAATGCGATGATTGACCCTATGGCACTCAAGGCCGATCCGAAGGATTATGTTTGGCTTGATAAGAATGATCTATATGCTTTGCCAGAGGAAGATCTTCTTGATCAGGATTCCACGCTCAATGCGGTCTCAGCTTTCCAAAAGTATTGGCTTGAGAAAGGCGACATAAAGGACGTGATGGAAAAGTGCGCGGGCATTATCATGCTACATAATTCTTTCACGCCCGAACGCTATCGCCAAATGACGGAAGACGAATTTCTTGCGCAAGATACGCGCATGGCGGCACTTTTGAAACAGCTTTTGAAGCGCGGCTAAACTGCCGCGGAAAGCGCAGAAAGCTCAATAAAAGAAGGCGTTTGGCCGCGGCAGAAGTGCCGCGGTCGCCTTTTAATAGGATAAAGACGGGAAGAAAAGAGTCGCGGGAGGGGGTATCTTTAGTCGCATCCTTGGCCTTCTTTGGTACGATCCAGGGGTGTCTT
>CAVIVB010000043.1:0-9104 GCA_963645785.1 bacterium | reverse complement strand
GAGAAGAGGTATGCAGAAGAAGATTATTTTTGCCGCGGTGGCGGCGGTTGGGTTCGGGCTTTCTGGATTCGGAATGCCGCGGATTGTGTTGCGTTTTTCGTGTCGGCACACAGAATCGAAGGAGCAATGGGCAAAGACGCTTGAGACGATTCGTGAGAATCCGGGATGTTGTGATGAGGTGTGGTTTTCGTCGTGGGGTGGGATGATGCCGATGGAGTTTCATCGGGAGCAGGCAAAGAATATTGCGTCGGCCGCGGCAGATTTGCGGGCGCTTGGGATTGTGCCGAGTTTGCAGATTCAGACGACGATTGGACATGGGGATGATTTCACGAATACGAATTATTGGGGGGCGAAGGCGTGGGGAGGTTGGACGGGTTCGACGGGGGTGGAGGATAAGTATTGCAACTGTCCGCGGCAGAAAAAGTTTCTTGCGTACATGAAGGAGATGGCGAAGGCGTATGCGGGATGCGGGCCGAGGAGCGTGTGGATAGATGATGATTTGCGGATTGACAATCATCGGCCGGCGACGAATGGGTCGTTGGATGGGTGTTGGTGTGCGACGTGTGTGGGGGCGTTCAATAAGGAGAATGGGACGGCGTGGACGAGGGAAGGATTGGCGGCGGAAGTTGCGAAGGGTGTGGAGCTTGGCGCGAAGTGGGCGGCGTTTTCGGTGGAGTCGATTGCAGGGGTTGCGCGAGTGATTGCGGAGGGTGTGAAGGAAGTTGCGCCTGGGGCGATTATGGGGCAGCAGCATTGCAATGCGGCGAAGTATGAGGCGAGCGTGCGGGGCGTGTCGAAGGTGCTTGCGGAAGTGAGTGGGCGGGCGACGGGGATACGTCCGGGTGGTGGGATGTATTGGGATTTGAATCCAGCGGAGCAGGTGATCAAGTCGATGGAAAGTGCCGCGTTTGCGGGGCGGTTGAAGGATGTGGGGACGATCCAATATTGGTGTCCGGAAGTAGAGAGTTGGCCGCATACATATGGAGGGCGGAGTGCGCAGAGTGTGATTGTGGAAAGTTTTGCCGCGATGATGTATGGGTTTAATTTTACGAGCTATTGGACGCTCGACACGAAGGCGGAGGAGGACGCGCATTATGGGAAGAAGATGCTCTCTCCGATTGCGGCGGCGGCGGCAGTTTTGAAGGGGTATGCGGAGGCGAATGAGGGGTGCGAGGTTGTTGGTTTTGAGGCGGACGGATTGGCGGGTTGGGATTTGTACAAGTTTGGATTGACGGGTGTGCCGGTTGTGTCGGGGATGGGGCGGAGTTTGGGGAAGGTGACGGATGAAGAGAAGAAGATGAACATTACGATGGAAGGTTCGAGGAAGGTGCAGGCGTTGCGGGATGGCGTTGCGGCGCGTGTGAAGGCGGGTGAGGCGCTCGCGACATTGAAGGCGCCGTTTGTGGGGTTGATGGCGATGCGGGTGACGAAGGATGGGAAGTTGAGGACGGTTGGGATTTTGAATACGCGCATTGGTGAGCAGGAGGAAATTGTGGTGGCGCTCCGCGGGATTGGGACGGGTGCGAAGGTGATTTGGCGCGAGGCAGGGAAGGAGCCGATTGAGCTTGCGGTGAAGAATGGGGACGTAATGATTCCATCGATTGGTGCGTGGAATTGCGGGTTTTTGGATATCCGCTAAGGCGTGAGCGGGTGGTTTTTCATTTGGATGGAGATGATGCCGTAGAGAAAACTGGGGCACAGGTCAGAGGATGCGAAGGGACGCGAGGGGCGAAAAAGGCAAAAAGGACAGACGAGACAAAAGGGACAGGAAAGAGGTGATGGAAAGGAAGAAAAAGATTTTCAAACTTTCCACTTGATTTTTTGGTCCGAAATATGGTATAATATGTGGCATCACTAACCAGAAACCGATTAAAAAGAGGTGGGTTATCGCACAGTTCACACGTGTAAATTATAAGATACGCGTACCGCAGGTTCGCGTACTGGATGCTATGGGTAAAATGATCGGCGTCATGGCGACGCGCGAAGCGCAACGCTTGGCCGATCAGCAGGGCTTGGATTTGGTGGAAATCACACCGAATGCCACACCGCCTGTATGCAAAATTATGGACTACGGAAAGTTCAAGTACGAAGAGTCCATCAAGGCCAAGCAAGCGCGGAAGTCGCAGAAGGTCCAAAAGGTGAAGGAAATCAAATTCCATCCTGGGACGGACACGAATGACTTCGACTACAAGTTGAAGCAGATACGCGGCTTTTTGGCGGACGGCAGCAAGGTGAAGTTGACGCTTCAATATCGTGGGCGTGAGAATGCGCACCGTGAGTTGGGCGAAGACGTGATCAATCGTGTGTTGGAGGCGTTGGAAGGCGAGTGCTTTGTGGAGCAGGCGCCGAAGACGCTGGGGCGCATTTTGGGTGCGCTTATTGGCCCGCCGCGGAAGAACGCGAAGGGTGGTCAGCCGAAGGAAAAGAGCGAGGCGCCGGAATCGAAGGGTTCGGGCGAGGATGCGAACGGCAATAAGATTACGATTTCGTAAGAAGAAGACATGAACGAACCAAAGCCAGATTTTTCGAACAGCGCGTATTTATTCCCGCACATCAATCGAGAGGGTGTGAAGTTTGGGATGATTGCGCTTGTGCTTGCGATTGTGTACAGCGCGGTGGTGGGGGTGTTTTGCCCGTGGGCAAGCGTTTTGTCGCTGCCGTTGTTGTTGCTGGCTTATGGGGTATTTTTGTTTTTCCGTGATCCTGAGCGTTATCCGCCGGAAGATGAGAAGGCGATCTTGTCTCCGGCGGATGGGCGTATTTGTTTGATTAGCGAGGAAGAGTTGCCGGATGGGTTGGCGGACGGGAAGAAGCATTGGCGTGTATCCGTTTTTATGAGTGTATTCAATGTGCATGTGAATCGTTTGCCGACGGCTGGGACGGTGGTGCGCAAGGAGTATATTGCCGCGGGGAAGTTTTTCAATGCGTCGCTGGATAAGGCATCGAAAGAGAATGAGAGATGCAACTATTTGGTGAGGGCGGAGAATGGGCAGGAGTATGGTGTGACGCAGATTGCGGGTTTGGTGGCGCGGCGGATTGTGCCGCAGGTTGAGGAAGGTGCGCATTTGGAACGGGCGGAGCGGTTTGGGCTGATTCGGTTTGGGTCGCGGCTCGATGTATATTTACCGGAGGGCGTGGTGCCGAGCGTGCGGATTGGCCAGGTGATGGTCGCGGGCGAGACGGTGCTTGGACATTTATCATGAGCGAAGAACAACAGATTCCATTGCGGGCGATTGTGCCGAATTTGATTACGTCGATGGCGGCGTGTGCGGGGATTACGTCGATTTCGTTTTCGAGTGAAGGGCGTTTTATGCCTGCGTTGTGGGCGTTGTTGGTGGCGTGCATATGTGATGGGATTGATGGGCGCGTGGCGAGGTTGTTGAATGCGAGTTCGAAGTTGGGGGCGGAGCTGGATTCGTTGGCGGACTTTGTGAATTTTGGTGTGGCGCCTGCGATGTTTATGTATTTTTGGATGACGGGCGGGCCGGCGCATGTTTTGGCGGATGGTGCGGTTGTGCCGCAGCCGCTCATACGGATTGTTTTGGGGTGCGCGCTTTATTATGCGATGTGTGATTGTTTTCGGTTGGCGCGGTTCAATACGATGTTGGAGCAGCCGGCGCTACCATATTGGAAACATTTCTTTACGGGCGTGCCGGCGCCGGGTGGATGTTGGATGGTGTTGACGCCGGCGATTTTGTCGCTGGCGCTGGACGCGCGCGGCATTTCTCCTGCGTTCGCGGCATTTTTGCAGAATCCGTGGACGGGGATTTTCATGTTGGTGTTTGTGGGGTCGTTGATGGCGTCGCGCCTGCCGACGATTTCGCTGAAGGCGGTGCATATTTCGAAGAGTTATTTGTTGCCGACGATGGCGGGGCTCTTGTTGCTGGTGGCGCTTCTCGTGACGAACTTTTGGATTACATTGGGCGTGATTGGTGTGGGGTATATTTTGACGGTGCCGTTGACGGGTTGGTGTTTTTTGAAGGTGCGCGCGGCGTGGGAAAAGGCGCATCCGGAAGGAATCCAAGAAGAAGAAAAACCACAATTTGATTTATAACAATTACTAAGAAAGGTTCAAATGGAAGACTCCAAAGACTTCATGGTATTTTCGGGCACGGCCAATCTCGCGCTCGCAGAAAAGGTGGCGAACTACCTTGGCAAGCCGCTCAACAAGATTGATATCAAGCACTTCCCGGATGGCGAAACGTTTTGCCAGATTATTGATCCGGTGCGCGGCAAGGATGTGTTTGTGATTCAGTCGGGGTCGCCCAGTCCGAACGAGGCATACATGGAATTGTTCGTGATTATGGACGCGCTGAAGCGTGGGTCGGCGGCGCGCATTACGGCGGTGTTGCCGTATTATGGGTATGCGCGTCAGGACCGCAAGGATCAGCCGCGGGTGCCGATTACGGCGCGACTTATTGCGAACTTGTTGCAGACGGCGGGCGCGAGTCGCGTGTTGACGATGGATTTGCACGCGAATCAGATTCAGGGGTTCTTTGATGTTCCGCTCGACCATTTGAAGGCGGAGCCGGTGATTTTGAAGTACATTCGCGATCAGCACTGGGCCAAGCCGGTTGTGGTGTCGCCAGATACGGGCGGGGCGAAGACGGCGTATGGGTATAGCCGCAAGCTTGGGTGTGGGCTCGCGATTGTGGCGAAGCAGCGCACGGGCGATGCGACGGTGGATGCGTTCAGCGTCGTCGGCGATGTGAAGGATTGCGACGTCATTATGGTTGATGACATGACGGCGACGGGTGGTACGTTGAGCGCGGCGGCGAAGATGTGCCGCGATAATGGCGCCAAGAGCGTGCACGCGTTTGTTTCGCACTTCCCGCTGACGGAGAAGGGCGTGGATCGTTTGACGCATGAGACGCAGCTCGATGAGCTTGTGGTGACGGATTCGATTCCGCTTCGTGCGGGCTTTGACCCGGCGCAGTTGCCGTTCAAGTTGACACAACTTTCTGTCGCGCCGCTGATTGGTGAGGCCATTAAGCGGACACACATGAACGAATCGATCAACGACTTGTTCAACCACGAATAACGACTGAACGCGATGAAAGTCATCGTTGGTTTAGGCAATCCGGGTGCGCAGTATGAGAATACTCCGCACTCGATTGGTTTTGAGGCGGTGGATGCAATTGCCGCGGCGATGGGTGTTACGTGGCAAGAGAAGAAACAATTTTCGTGTTTGATGGCGCGCGGCACTTTTGCTGGGCAACAAGTCATTCTCGCTAAGCCCCAAACCTACATGAATCTTTCTGGCAATTCGGTCGCGCCGCTTGTCAAGTACAACAACGCGACCGCGGCAGATTTGCTCGTCATTCAAGATGATATTGATTTGCCTGTTGGGCGTATGCGCATTCGCAAGACGGGGTCGTGCGGCGGGCATAACGGGATTCGCAACATCATTTCGGCGCTTGGAACGATGGCATTTACACGCCTCAAGTTGGGCGTTGGGAAAGACAAGACGGATGTTGTGGCGCATGTCTTAGGGAAGTTTGACCCTGCGACGCGCAAGACGATGGACGTCGTTATCGCTGAAGCTGTGCACGCGGCAGAATTGATTTTGACGCAAGGCCCCGACAAAGCGATGAACACCTATAATGGATGGAGTGCGACGAATGGCTGAACTCAATGAAACGCCGCGTGGCAATCGCATTCACATTGCCTTTTTTGGCTTGCGCAACGCGGGTAAATCAACGCTCGTCAACGCATTCACGGGTCAGCAATTAGCTATCGTGAGCGATGTTGCGGGTACGACGACCGACCCTGTTTCCAAGGCGATGGAAATTCTTCCGCTTGGGCCGTGCTTGATTACGGATACGGCGGGGCTTGATGACGTGGGCGAACTTGGCAAGGAGCGCGTCAAAAAGACGCTTGATGTTCTTGCGACGACGGATGTTGCGGTGTGGGTTTCATCGGGGCTCGTGGATGATTCTGCCGCGCATCAAACATTTGAAGAAGAATGCCGCGCACGCAAAGTGACGGTGCTCAATTTTCATCGCGGGGAAAGTGCCGCGGACTTGAAACAACGCATCGCCGAGTTGCAATTGGCAGAAGTGCCGCCGCCGCTTCTCGAGGGGCTTGTCAAAGCGCTTGATCGCGTCATTTGTGTTTGCCCAATTGATTCGTCCGCACCGAAGGGGCGTCTCATTTTGCCGCAACAGCAGGTCATTCGCGAGTGCCTTGATTTGGGCGCGTTTTGCACGGTGTGCCAACCCGATACGCTTGAAGCGGCCGATCCCAAAACTGCCGCGCTTGTTGTCACCGATTCACAAGCGTTTGGTGCCGTACGAAAGACGATGCTTGCGGTTGCGCTCACGACGCCGCTCACATCCTTTTCCATTTTGTTTGCGCGGCAAAAAGGCGACCTTGGCGAATACGAAAAAGGAATTGCCGCGCTCAAAAAGTTGCGTGCGGGCGACCGCGTGTTGATTGCGGAAGGTTGCACACATCATCGGCAATGTAAGGATATTGGGATGGTGCAAATTCCAAAGGCGCTTGCGAAACTTTCCGGTACGAGCGACCTTGCGCTGACGCCGACAAGCGGTACGTCATTTCCTTTGACCGCGCCCGATGGCCAGCCGTTCAATCTCGTTGTTCAATGCGGCGGGTGTATGCTGACGCGACGCGAAGTCCAACGCCGCATTGCCCTTTGTCGCGAAGCGGGCGTGCCCATCGTCAATTACGGAATGGTGCTTGCGACCTTGAACGGAATCGAAGTCCAACCTGGCTCGTGTATCGTCAAACTATGAATTTTGCAAAAATTTCTGGACGCTTCAATTTGCACACGCACTCGACATGGTGCGATGGAAAGTCGACGCCCGAAGAAATGATTCAAGCGGCGCTTGCGCAGGGGCTGACGACACTTGGTTTTTCTTCGCATGCGATGCTTCCCTACAACGATATCGACTGGGTGCTGACGGCGGAAAAACTGCCGCGGTATATGGACGAACTTCGTGCGCTTCAAAAGAAGTATCAAGACCGCCTTCGCATTCTTGTCGGCGTGGAAGGGGACTACATTCCGAACGCATCGGAACCCAGCACGGCCGTCTACGGAAAGTATGGCGTCGATTACATCATTGGCTCTGTGCATGAAGTTGTCGCGCCTGATGGGGCGTGGGTGCATGTGGATGCTTCGCCCGAAGAATTGAAGAGCGGTCTTGAAGTCCATTATAAAGGCGACGCGCGCGCGTTTATTACGGATTACTTTCGTGAGATTCGCACGATGATTCAAACGTGCGACTTCGATATTTTGGGGCATCTCGACCTCGTGCGCAAGTTCAACGAGAAGCATCCTTATTTTGATGAGACGGCCTCGTGGTACTTAGATGAAGTTCGTGCGACGTTCGAAACACTTGCGGCCACAAACAAAATCCTTGAAGTCAACACGGGCGGCATGGCACGCGGCTGGACGACGGATGCCTATCCCGCGGCACATTTGCGTGAGATCGTTCGCCGCGACTTCCCAACGATTCCGATGATTCTTTCTTCGGACGCACATTCTGCCGCGGCCCTCACATTTGCCTTTGACACAATCCCATTATGAAGACGTTTATTCGACTCGATACATTTGCCGCGACCGCACCGTACCTCATTTGGATGGTCCTGATGTTCGTCTTGCCCACCTCGGCCGTGTCCTACGCCGTGCGCACGTTTGTGACGTTCGTCGCACTCTTCATCCTTTATCCGCGCCTTTCTCCAAAGGCCGTTGATGCGCGCGCGGGCACGAAATGGTACTCGACCTTTCTTTGGGGCACGCTTGTTGGACTTGGCGTTTGCCTCGTTTGGGTCGCGCCTGAGCAGATTGAATTCTATCGCCGCTATCTCGTGATTGGCGGAGCGGAAAGTGCCGCGGGCTCTTCACCCTATGATCCTTACTTTTGTGGTTGGCCGCTCACGCTCTTTCGCCTCGTTGGCAGCGCCTTTATCATCGCGCCCGCAGAGGAACTTTTCTTTCGTTCCTTCCTGTATCGTCGTCTCATTTCGCGCGATTGGACCGCGACGCCGCTGAGCACATTCGATCTCTCCGCATTCCTTTGGACGTGTGGCCTTTTCGCACTTGAACACGATCGCCTCCTCGTCGCAATTTTGGCTGGCGCGGCGTATGGCTGGCTTGCGATTCGCAAGGGGCTTTCCGCGGCAATTTTGGCCCACATCGTGACGAATTTGTTGCTCGGCCTTTACGTCATCTACACGGGTAATTGGGGTTTTTGGTAATGCGTGCGCCGACGATCATTTTGGCCGCGGGCGATTTCCCGAAGAAGGACACAAAGGCCTATACAACCTTGGCCGCCGCCCAGCGCGTCGTTTGTTGCGATTCTGCCGCGGATGCCTATCGAAAAGAATTCCACCGCGAGCCGACTTTGGTCGTTGGCGATTGCGATTCTGTGCGCGGCAGATTTTCTGCGGTCGAGAAGATTTCCGAACAAGAAACGAACGATCTCGAAAAGGCGATTCGCGTATGCCAAAAGAAAGCGTGGGCGAATCTTTTGATTTTGGGTGCAACAGGCAAACGCGAAGATCATACGCTTGGCAATATTTTCCGCGCACTTGATTTCGGCATTCCGATTTTGACGGACTTTGGGTTCTTTCATGTCCTGGAGCCGAACAAAGTGAATCGATTCAAAATGCCTCTTGGCGCGGCACTTTCTATCTTTGCACCGAATCCCAAGACGCGCATGACGTCGACTGGACTTGAGTGGCCGCTTGACAAGGTACGCTTTAGGAATCTTTATTGCGCGACATTGAATCGCACCACACGCCGCACGATTACGCTTGCAACCACCCATCGCGCCTTTCTTTACGAAGCCTTCTAACCGCGGCAGAAATTTACCGCGTGTCTAAAAAATTTTACGCGCGTACTTTTTTAAAGTATAGCGTGTTTGCCCGGCAAGTATGGCGTACTTTTTCGCGGCAGATTTAACTCCGAGCCTGGCAAAAGGCTTCTCGGGTGGAAGGCAGGAAGTGTCGCGGGGGGTGGGGGGATTGATTTTAGCCGTGTAGAACATAAAGAACATAGAGATTTTGCCGCGGTTGTTTAACCACATTTTATAAAATGTGGTTGGGTTTCGCGGCAGATTTTCGTGTGCTATGATTGATGC
>CAVIVB010000042.1:8017-9183 GCA_963645785.1 bacterium | reverse complement strand
GCGGAATTCTGCTGCGCCGCCTTCCGACTGCAACGCAATCGCGCCGCGCTTTGTGGTCAGGCCCGTCACGCGATTCTGTTCAACGCCATTGAGCCAATTCACAAGCGTGTCGCCCTTGACTTCGATTTCGATGACGTTCCATTCGCCAAACGCCTTTTCGCTGTCTGGCTTTTGATGCGGCGAACAGCGAATACCCGAAAGCGGCTGGGCGGGGTTGTAGGGCGTTGCGGGCTCAACGTTCGCAAACACCGTCCCGCCCAATGTCAAAACATCGGCCGCCTTGCCGCGGCAGAGTTGATTCTCATAGCACGTTGGCGCAAAAGATGGATTCTCCGCCGCGAGCCGAACAAAGACGCCCGAATTCGGCTTGGGCGTTTCGCGCCACCACCGATATTCGACATGCAATTTGAAGTCGCCAAAATCGCCGCGCTTCGTGCGGAGATAGCCAAACGGCGTGCCCGTCGTGCGAATGACGCCGTTCGTGACGAACCATGTGGGCTCTGTCGCCGTGTAAGGCCCGAGCACATCAAAGTCGAGATGCGCGGTCAGACCCGTGAGATCCTTCCCATTGAAAAGGGACACTTCGCGCGCGTGAAGCGATGTGGCAAAGAAGAGAACTGCTACAAAAGAATAGAGTAAAGATTTCATGGCGTATATTATATCATATTTTGGCTGCTCTTGCAAGGGGCGGTTTGGCGGTCTTCTCTCAAGCGTGAGACAATCTCTCTAGAGTCCAAAAACCTCATTGCTTGAAACCACTGTTATCTATTTCTCCCTGCGCCCCTCTATAGGGGGGAATGAGAAAGAGGAAAAAGATACAGCTCACCGAGGGCAAAATCATGGTTCGGACCCCCAAGAAAAATTCACCCTTTCATGGTTAAATTGCAAGCGCAAAGCGTTGAAAGCACCACGGTATAGGGGTTGGAAAGGTGAAGCGCGCGGCGGTTATTTCTGGCCCGCGGCGGTTATTTTCTATTTGCCCCCCTATAAGGGGGGCAAATAGAAAATAACAAATAGAAAATAAAAAATGAACAGCTCCCCGAGGTTAGAAAGCATGTTTGACACCCTAGAAAACAGAGCAGAAAATAACTTGGATTTGCTGGCAAACGACTTCGCGGCACTTTTTTTGGGCTGCGATTGAGGGTTGATGATGGGGGGGGGGGGGG
>CAVIVB010000042.1:0-8007 GCA_963645785.1 bacterium | reverse complement strand
ATTTTGGGTCTATTTTGAAAAAGTTCAAAAAAGTGAAGAATACCCCATTGACCGTTGGGCTGAGATATGGTATAATATACGCCACTTATTTCTAATAGCCCTCATGAGGGGGCAAAGGAGCATATAAAAGATGGCAAAGACGCCGAAATTCGTGAACGCGAAAGTGTTCGATTGGGTTGACAAATGGAACAAGGTTTGCACGCCTGACAAGATTCAGGTCGTGACAGGAACCTCTAAAGAGCATTTCGCAATTTGCGAGATGATGGTAAAGAAGGGGCAGTTCATCAAGTTGAACGAGAAGAAGCGTCCTGGCTGCTATCTCGCTCGCTCGCATGAAAGCGACGTTGCGCGTGTTGAAGGGCGCACGTTCATCTGCTCGAAGAACGAGATCGATGCGGGTCCGACCAATCATTGGATGGCGCCTGAAGCGATGAAGAAGGAGATGCTGGCGAAGTACAAAGGCTGCATGAAGGGGCGTACGATGTACGTGATTCCTTTCGCGATGGGTCCGATTGGCAACCCGATCACGCAGTATGGTATTGAGCTGACGGACTCGCCGTACGTTGTGGTGAACATGAACATCATGACGCGCACGGGCGATGCGGTGATCAAGCACCTCGGTAAGGATGGGGATTTCATTCCGTGCATTCACTCGGTGGGTGCGCCGCTGAAGAAGGGTCAGAAGGATGTGGCGTGGCCGTGTGCGAAGTCGATTGACGACAAGTACATCACGCAGTTCCCGGAGGAGCGTCAGATTTGGTCGTTTGGTTCGGGCTACGGCGGGAATGCCTTGCTTGGGAAGAAGTGCTTTGCGCTTCGCATTGCGTCGAAGTTGGCGAAGGACCAGGGCTGGATGGCGGAGCACATGCTGATTTTGACGTTGACGTCGCCGGCGAAGAAGCAGTATCACGTGACCGCGGCGTTTCCGTCGGCGTGTGGTAAGACGAACCTTGCGATGATGTTGCCGAAGCTTCCGGGTTGGAAGTTGCAGACGATTGGTGACGATATTGCGTGGCTCAAGCCGGGTGCGGATGGGCGTTTGTACGCGATCAATCCTGAGAACGGGTTCTTTGGTGTTGCGCCGGGCACGTCGATGGATTCGAACCCGAATGCGCTCAAGAGCTGCAAGAAGGGCACGATTTTCACGAACGTGGTGTTGACGCCGGATGGTGACATTTGGTGGGAAGACATGGGCATCAAGGCGCCGAAGGAAGGCGTTGACTGGAAGGGCAATCCGTGCTACGTGTGCGCGGACGATCCGTTCCGTATGGGCCCGAAGCCGGGTATGACGAAGGCGGAGATCAAGGAATCGAAGTACGTCGCGGCACATAAGAATTCGCGCTTTACGGCGCCGGCGGAGAACTGCCCGGTGCTTGATAAGGACGGGTTCAAGGGCATCTACAACAAGAAGCCGACCGGGGTGCCGATTGACGCGATTCTGTTTGGTGGGCGCCGTCCGTCGACGATTCCGTTGGTGAACGAAGCGAAGAGCTGGACGCATGGCGTGTTCATGGGTTCGGCGGCTGGCTCGGAGATTACCGCGGCAGTTATTTCGGACAAGATTGGTCAGGTGCGTCGTGACCCGATGGCGATGTTGCCGTTCTTTGGGTACAACGTGGCGGACTACTTCCAGCACTGGTTGGAGATGGAGCGCACGTCGGCTGATGCGACGAAGTTGCCGAAGATTTACTTCGTGAACTGGTTCCGCAAGGGCGATGATGGCCGGTTCATGTGGCCGGGCTTTGGCGATAACAGCCGCGTGTTGAAGTGGATTTGCCAGCGTATTGAGGGCACGGTCAAGGCGAACGAGACGGCGATTGGTAATTTGCCGTTTGCGAAGGACATTGACCTTGCGAACAACGATGAGAAGGCGAAGTTCCACGTTGTGAAGGCGGACCTCGAGGAGATTCTCAAGGTTGACGTTGCGGGTTGGAAGAAGGAGATCGAGACGATTGGCGCGTCGTATGATGAATATGATGCGAAGCCGTCGAAGGATTCGAAGGATGTGTCGAAGACGGCGCACCGCGTTCCGCAGGCTCTCCGGAAGGTTCTCGCAGACGTGACCGCGGCACTTAAGAAGTAATTCTTGAGGGTCTAAAGATGAGCAGTCCCCTAGTGAAAGCTGGGGGCTGTTTCATTTTTTTGAAGAATGGTGTTTTTGGGGCTAGACAAGTGGACTGAAATATGGTATAATATGCGCCGATTTTGACGAATTGGAATCTACAAGATGTCTATAGTTTTAGGATTACCGAAAGGCAGTTTGCAAGAGTCGACGTTCGCTCTCTTCAAGAGGGCGGGCTTTAACGTCTCTTGCTCGAGTCGTAGTTATATTCCGTCGATTGACGACGAGGAGATCAAGTGCCGTCTTTTGCGGCCGCAGGAGATGAGCCGGTATGTGGAGCTTGGGCTTCTGGATGCGGGCATTTGCGGGTACGACTGGGTGTATGAGAATGGCAGCGATGTGCAAGAGATTTGCGAGCTGAACTATTCGAAGGCGACGTCGAATCCGGTGAGGTGGGTTTTGGCGGTGCCGAATGATTCGAAGATCAAATCGGTGAAGGATTTGCAGGGCAAGCGTATTTCGACCGAGGCGATGGGGCTTGTGAAGCGCTATTTGAAGAAGCATGGTGTGAAGGCCGATGTGGAATTCAGCTGGGGTGCGACAGAAGTGAAGGCGCCGGAGCTCGTGGATGCGATTGTGGATTTGACGGAGACGGGGTCGTCGCTGAGGGCGAACAACCTGCGCATCGTGGATACGATTTTGACATCGACGACGCGGTTCATTGCGAACAAGGCGAGTTGGAAGAACAAGGCCAAGCGTGCGAAGTTGGAACAGCTCAAGATGCTCCTGACGGGTGCGTTGGAGGCGCAGCGCCGCGTTTTGATTAAGTGCAATGCGCCGGCGAAGACGCTCGACAAGATTGTGAAGACGTTGCCGGCGTTGCATGCGCCGACGGTCAACAAGTTGAACGACCCGAATTGGTACGCGGTTGAATCGGTTGTGGAGGAGAAGCTCGTGCGTGATTTGATACCGCAATTGACCGAGAATGGGGCGACGGGCATTATTGAGTTGCCGTTGAACAAGATTATTTTCTAAGTCCACCGTAAAACAATTAACAAAGGAGAACATAATGGGTTCGATTAAGAAGAAACGCCGGAAAAAAATGTCGAAGCATAAATACGACAAGCGCATGAAAGCGCAACGGCATAAAAACAAGTAAAGGGGAAGGTCCGGTGTTGCACCGGGCCTTTTTCTTGAGATGAAAAGTGCCGCGGGGGGTTGAAGTTTGGTCGGAAATATGGTATAATATACGGTCAAAAGCCAGAGAAGAGGTAAAATGGGTATTCGAATACTAGGAACAGGTAGTTATTTGCCAGAGAAGGTCGTCACGAATGATGACCTTGCGAAGTCGTTGGATACGTCCGACGAATGGATATTCTCGCATACGGGAATTCATTCGCGGCACATTGCCGGTGAGGGTGAGAGCTCGTCGACGATGGGGACGATTGCGGCGAAGAAGGCGATGGAAGCGGCTGGGGTGGGTCCGGATGAGATTGGGCTCATTGTGGTTGCGACGTCGACGGGGGATTATAATCCGTTTCCGTCTGTGGCGTGTTTGATACAGGGGGCGCTTGGGTGCAAGGATGCGGGTGCGTTTGATTTGCAGGCGGCGTGTGCGGGTTTTGTGTATGCGCTGGAGCAGGCGAGAGGGTTCGTGAATTTTTATCCGGACAAGAAGGCGCTTGTGATTGGGTCGGAATGTTTGACGCGTGTTGTGAATTGGACGGACCGGGCGAGTTGCATTTTGTTTGGTGATGGCGCGGGGGCGGTTGTGATTGGGAATGACGAGGCGCCTGGGCAGGCTTCGACGCACACGACGGCGCACACGATTTTGGGTGCGGATGGCGAAGGTGCGCACTTCATTACGCGGACGGGTGGCACGAAGGATGCGCTCGTGTGGGATCCTGTGACGGGGTTGCCGAAGAAGCCGGAGCCTGTGACGCCGGAGATGGTGTTGATGGGGCATGATGTGTTTGCATTTGCGGTGAGGACGCTGTCGAAAGTGGCGCGCGACCTTTGCACGAAGCTTGGGACGACGCCGGAGGAATTGGACCGCGTGTTTGCGCATCAGGCGAATGGGCGGATTATTGAGGCGGTGGCGCGGCGGATGAAGTTGCCGCTGGAGAAGTTTTGGTTGAACTTGGCGGAGACGGGTAATACGTCCGCGGCATCGATTCCGATTTCGCTTGACCAGGCGGTGAGGGCTGGCGAGTTGAAGGACGGGATGAAGATTGTGATGGTTGGCTTTGGTGCGGGTTTGACGTACGCGGGTACGTACTGCACGTGGCCGAATTTGTAAGGACAAAATGATTTCGTAAAGCGAGAAACGAAAAAAGAAAAGAAGGTATCAAAATGAAGAAAGTGATGATTACGGGCATTGGGATGCTCTGTGCGAATGGGAACGGCAAGGATGCGGTGTGGTCGGCGATAAAGGCTGGCAAGCCGGGTGTTGGGCCGATTACGAAGTTTGACGCCTCGCGGTGCACGAGCCGGATTGCGGGCGAAGTGAAGGGGTTTGAGGAGTACGCGTTTGGGAATGGGCTTCTTGACAAGCGCGAGGCGCGGCACATGGCGCTGTTTTCGCAGTATGCGGTGGCGGCGTCGGTTGAGGCGTGGCGCGATGCGGGGTTCACGGATGAGAACAAGCCGGACATGGATCGCGTGGGGGTGTTGATTGGTAATGGCATTGGCGGTTTAGATGTGACGGGCGAGAGTTATAAGACGTTGTTTGACCGCGGGCCGGATCGGTTGTCGCCGCTTGCTGTGCCGAAGTTGATTCCGAATGAGGCGGCGGGGAATGTGTCGATTGCGCTTGGTGCGAAGGGGCCGACGCAGGTGATTGTGACGGCGTGTGCGTCGTCGACGGATGCGCTTGGGTATGCGCTTGATATGATTCGTATGGGGCGTGCGGACGTGGTGATTGCGGGCGGCACGGAGAGCGCGATTATGGAGTTCACGGTGGGCGGCTTTATGAAGATGAAGGCGTTGTCGACCGCGTTCAATGAGGCGCCGGAAAAAGCGTCGCGTCCATTCAATGCGGACCGTGATGGATTCGTGATTGCGGAAGGTGCGGCGACGGTGATTTTGGAATCGGAGGAGCATGCGAAGGCGCGTGGGGCGCGGGTTTATTGCGAGCTTGCGGGGTATGGCGCGACGAGTGATGCGTACCACATTACGGCGCCGGATCCGTCGGGTGATGGGGCTGTGAAGGCGATGGAGATTGCGATTAAGGATGCGGGTTTGGACAAGAGCGAAATTGATTACATCAATGCGCATGGGACGTCAACGCATTTGAATGACCAGATGGAAACGAAGGCGTTCAAGCGTGTGTTTGGTGAAGAGGCGGCGAAGAAGATTAATGTGTCGTCCACGAAATCGATGCACGGGCATTTGTTGGGTGCGACGGGTGCTTTGGAGGCGGCGATTACGGCGCTGGCGATTCACGAGAGTTTTGTTCCGCCGACGATCAATTATGAGAAGCCGGACTTGGAGGTCAATGTGGAAGCGGGCGAGACGCCGCTTGATTTGAACTACACGCCGAACGTTGGTGTGAAGCGTGAGATTCGCGCGGCACTTTCGAGCTCGCTTGGGTTTGGTGGGCACAACGGCATTCTCGCATTCCGCAAGGCGTAAGAAAGAAAGGTGGCATACGATGGACTTCCCGACATTCAAGAACGTCTACAACAAAACGGGCATGGAGCTGTTGCCGCATCGCCCCCCGTTCCTCTTTGTGGATATGCTTTTCAGCGCGGACGAGACGGGCGCAATTGGCGAGTACACGTACACGCTGGAGAAGAATGATTTCTTCAAGGGGCATTTTCCGGGATATCCGGTGGTGCCGGGCGTGGTGCTCGTGGAGACGATGGCGCAGGTTGCGGGCGCGGCTATTGTGGCGCAAGGGATTGTGGGGAGCGAGGAAGGCAAGACCGCGGCGTTTTTGCTGGCGTCGGTGGATGAGGCGCGTTTCCGTCGTCCGGTGCGGCCGGGCGATAAGATGACTGTCGTCGTTCAGAATGTGAAGGTTCGCAAGCCACTTGGGATTTTCAAGATGAAGGGCTACGTCAATGGGGAAGTCGCGGCGGAATGCGCGGTGAAGTGCATGATTGGAGACAGGTAAAAAGATGATTCGCATTGTCGAAGAAGGTGACGCGCGCATTGTAAAGTTCAATGCGCGCCCCGCTTTTCCAGAGGAAGCGGAAAAGGCGGCCGCGGCAGTTTTGGCGGACATTCGTGCGCGTGGCGATGTGGCGGTGCGCGAGGCTGTTGCGAAGTTCGAAGGGTACACGGGGCGCAACCTTGTTGTGACGGAAGATGGGGCGGAGCTCGCGGCAAAAATTCCTGCGAAGATTCGCCGCGCGGTGATGGACGCGCACAAGCGGGTCAAGCGTTTTTCAGTGGCGTCGCTTCGGAAAGATTGGAAGATGAAGACGCCGCGCGGGGGCGTGGAAGGCGAGTTCTTTTCGGCGATGGATCGCGTGGGCGTGTATGTGCCGGGCGGGACGGCGCCGCTGGCGTCGACCTCGATTATGACGGTGACGCTTGCGAAGGCGGCGGGCGTGAAGGAGATTGTGGCGTGCACGCCGGCGGGCAAGACGGGGGAAGTGAATCCTGTTCTTGTGTATGCGTTGCGGCTGGCGGGCGCGACGGAAATTTATCGCGTGGGCGGCATTCAAGCGATTGGGATGATGGCGTTTGGGACGAAGACGTGCCGCAAGGTGCAGAAGATTGCGGGCCCGGGCAATGCGTTTGTGACCGCGGCGAAGCGCCAGGTGTATGGGTACGTTGCGATTGATCAAGTGGCGGGGCCGAGCGAGATTGCGGTGTTGACGGATGGGTCGGTCGATGTGCGTTGGATCGCGGCAGATTTGCTTTCGCAAGCGGAGCATGGTAGCGGGCTTGAGAAGTCGCTTTGTGTGTGCACATCGAAGAAGCTTGCCGAGGCGATTCGCGCGGAAGTTTTGGCGCAGACGGAAACGCTTTCGCGCAAGGCGTTGGTGCAACGCGTGATTGATCGCGAGGGTATTTTGATTGTCGTCGCGAAGAATGTGAAGAGCGGGTTGGAAGTTGTGAATCAATTTGCGCCGGAGCATTTTGAAATCATGACGAAGGATGCGCTCAAGGTGATGAAGGGCGTGCGCAGTGCGGGCGCGATTTTTGCGGGGCCGTGGACGCCGGAATCGGCGGGCGATTTTGTCGCGGGGCCGAGCCACGTTCTTCCAACAGGTGGCGCGGCAAATATGTTTTCGGGGCTGACGCCGGATGACTTCCGTCGGCGGCATAGTTTTGTTTCATTCACGCAAGCGGACCTCAAAGAAACGCGCGCAACGATTGAAGCCTTTGCCCAAATTGAAGGGCTGGATGGGCACGGTCGCGCCGCGACGATTCGTTTCTCATGACTTATTTCCAACGTCACGCTTATCAAATTGGAGCGGGGATTGCCTCGCTCCTTTGGCCGTTTTTTCCGAAGCGGCGGCGCGTTGCGATTGATAATATTCTTCGCGCGAAAATTACTTCGGACAAGAAGGAAGCGCGGCGGATTGCGAAGTATTCATTTGCGCATTTGGCTGGGCATGTGGCCGAGGCGATGTTTGTTCCGAAAGTGGTGAACGCCGCGAATTGGCAGGAGCATTTGGACATGACGACGTCCGCCTCGCCCGCGGCTGTCAAGCTCCTCCTCCACACGCCTGATACGCCCATCATTCTCGCGAGCGCGCATCATGGCGTTTGGGAAGCGGCGTGCAACATTCTTTCGATTACGCGTCCAATGATTGCGATTGCGCGCATTCAGAATAATAAGTTTGTGGCCTCTTGGATGCGCAAGCATCATTTTCGCGGGCCTGTCACGCTCGTCAATAAGAATCAAGGTTTCACGCCGGCGATTCTTCGCAAATGGAAAGACGATTGTGCCGCGTTCACGATTCTGATGGACCAGTACAATCATAGGG
>CAVIVB010000041.1:0-9248 GCA_963645785.1 bacterium | reverse complement strand
CCCCCGCGAAGGTGAGGACAGGCTTTTGGGGCAAGAGGCAATGACCGCAAAGAGAAGCGCGATGAACATACCGCGAAGAGGATGAGTGGCAAAACGCGGGACAGCTGGAGCGCGAAGGAAGGAAACAACGGCAACGGGGACTTGCAGCCCCCGCGCCCCCGCGAAGGTGAGGACAGGCTTTTGGGGCAAGAGGCAATGACCGCAAAGAGACGCGCGATGAACATACCGCGAAGAGGATGAGTGGCAAAACGCGGGACAGGTGATGGTGGAGCAGGCCGCGGAAAAGAGTTAAAAATTGCCGCGCACAAACGGTCTAAAATATGGTATAATATACGGCGTCTATGTTTCGGAAGCTTTCGATATCGAGTTGGCGGTTCTTTCGCGGAGGCAAAGGGCTGTCGTTTCAGACGGGCAAATACCTTGGTGAGTCCATTCTTGTGGGCGCGGTTGTGGGATTTGTCGTTGTCGTGTTTCGTTATTTAATTCAGCTGGGGAATGAATGGATATTGGAAGGGATCGGGCATCATCATTCGTTGTCGCATTTGCCGGATGGGACGGCGTTTACGAGGGAGTTTCTGTCGCGGCAGATTTGGTTAGATCCGCATCGATGGATCTTGCTTGTGTTGCCGGCGATGGGTGCGCTTCTTGGGTATTTTTTGATTCGGCGTTTTACTTCGCTTGAACATGCGCGCGGGACGGATAGTGCGATACGGGCGTACCATCAGCGCGGCGGATATATTACGGGGACGGTGATACCGATTAAGTCTGTGGCGTCGATTTTGACGGTGGCGTCTGGTGGTTCGGCTGGGTATGAAGGGCCTGTGACATTGATTGGAGCGGCGTGTGGGAGTGTGATTGGGCGGATGTTGAATTTGACGGTTCGGGCGCGGCGGATTTTGATGGCGGCTGGATTGGCGGCGGGCATTGGGGCGTTGTTTCAAGCGCCGCTCGCGGGGGCGTTGTTTGGATTTGAGATTTTCTATTCGTCGAGCGACATGGAATATGAGACGTTGCTACCGAGCTTTATTGCGTCGGCGGTGAGTTACACGATTTTTGCGTACTTTTTTGGGTGGGATCCGCTTTTCACGATGCCGCCGGATTGCACGTATACGAATGGGTTGAGGTTGTTGCCGTACTTTGTGTTGGCGATTGTGGTCACGTTTGGGGTGCGGTTTTACATTAGTTTTTTCCGCGCGACGGAGATGAAGTTTGGCGCGATGGATTTGCCTGGGAGCGTGAAGGTGGTGCTGGGCGGGCTTGCGACGGGCGTGATTGGATTTTTTGTGCCGGATGTGTTGGGGACGAGCTATTCGATTATTCAGGCGAGTTTCACGGCGGGGCATAGCGAATTGTTTGCGGAGTTTGGGCCGCTGACGATTGCGGGATTTGTGTGTTTCTTTTTCATGAAGGCGATTGCGACGTCGTTCACGGTGGGGTCGGGTGGTTCGGGCGGTGTATTTGCACCGGCGTTGGTGTGCGGCGGGACGCTGGGCGCGGCGGTTGGGCTTTTCTTTGCGCGTGTGTTGCCGATGTCGTTTGATATTCATCCGGCGGCATTTGCGCTTGTGGGGATGGCGGGATTTCTCGCGAGCGCGGTGCGGATTCCGATGACGGCGATTGTGATTGTGGCGGAAATTTCGGGGAATCATTCGCTGTTGTTGCCGGCGATGTGGGTGTGCGGGATTGCGTTTTGGCTGAATAATGGGTGGTCCTTGTATCGGAGCCAGCCGCACAGCCGTGCGACGTCGCCTGTGCATTCTGCGGCGTACTAAGGAAAGTACTACCAATTTGGGCCAAAATATGGTATAATATACGCCATGAAAATTATTGGCGAAAAAATTTTTGCGCGGGATGCGGAAGGCAAGCCGTTGAGTCGAATTGGCACGATGTTCCTCAATACGTTGGGGCTCGTGACGAAGCGTGGTGTGCATGCGATGCAACGCGTGATGTGGTTGGACGCGCTGAATGCGGCGCGCGCGGCAGATGGGCTTGAGGCGCTGACGCCGGAAGAAGAAGAGAAGGAACTCGAACTTTCGGTTGATTTGATTTTTACGGACAACCACATTTTGATTCGGCCGGATCCGGAGCGGATGGACCTTGCCTTGCGTGCGGACGAGGAACTTCAGAAGATGGTGTCGAAGCGCAAGATTCGTTTTTTGAATACGAACTCTGCGAAGGTGCGAGCGGCGTTGTGTGGGCGCGGCGAAAATTGGCGCATGGCGCGTCACCCCATTTCGCAGACCGACATGGCCGAGTTGATTGAGAATTCGAAGGTGCCGATTTGTGAGCGCCCCATCTATTATTACAATCGCGCGACGGGTACGCGCTATATCACGGTGAGTAGTTACGAAGAAATTGCCAAGCTCGATGATGCCGCGTTTCGCCGCCAGGTGAAGGAAGTCGTGACGGGGCTTAGCAAGCGCAACCGGTTGGGTCAGCTCGAAGTTGATTTCTTCCCGTCGACAACGCCGATTGAAGTGCGGAATGCCCTGAAGCAATTGGATGTGGATAAGCTTTCGGACGCGATGTTGCGCAAGACAATTGAATCGATTGAACTTGATTGGCGGATGTCGTTACCATCTGAGTTACGTGAAGAGACGGTCAAGAACTTTGAATGGCGCAATGCGATGTGCCATGTGATTACGCGCCAGCCGAATGAAACTGCCGCGGAAGAGCAGGAATTGATTAGTGGGATTGCGCCTGAATTTTACCGTCAGATTGAATGGTTGCCGGGTGCACGCATCGACCGCGGCGAAGTCATCTTTGACGAGATTTATGCGGAGGCCGCGCGCACGCAAGACCCAGATTTAGCGTCGCTTTGTGATATGCGCGTCAAGTCGCTAATATTCAATTTGACGCGGCTTTTTGGTGCAATTGATTACATCAACGTGGGGCGGATTACGCGGTCGTTGGCGCGCAAGCCTGTGGAAGGAAACCGCCGCGGAAGCGTATACTTGGTGCAATATCGCGACACGGGGTCGCTCGCGCCGAACATCATTATGATTCGCTTCCAAAAGTGGGGCGTTGCCGAACGTTTGGATGAAGGCAAGGATTTGATGCAGGCGATGCTTGAATCGGATGAATATTCGGATTATATTCTTGACCGCCGTTTGATGTGCCGGCAGTTGGGGATGAATTTGCCCGTGCGGATTGGGTATGGGCACTTCACGGAGAAGTATCACGGCCACAACCAGTACAATGGCGTTGCTGTGCGCACGGCGTACTTTGTGCGGCCGTATGTGCGGGGTGAGGCGACTGACAAGATTGCGCCGGCGAAGTTCCGCAACCCGGCGTTTGCGTTGAAGTTTGCGAAGTTGATGGGCGAAGCGGGTGCTGTTGATTTGATTGTTGGGCGTTCATCTTCTACGACGCACGAAGTCTTATTCGACCGCAATTATGAGATCGTCCAGATGGGTGACGATGGCTTGCCAGCCTCCATCATGGTCACGGACCACGCGGGCTCCTTCACAAACTACGAACAGGAACTCGATCAATTTATCGCGACCTACGCCGAAGTCGTCAAGCGCCGCAAAGAATTTGTCACTGACTACGCCGCATTTGCTGATGCGTATGTGGACGCTTTTGCCGTGCGCATTGCCGAAATTCAAACGGCCTATCGCGACCGCAAAAAAGCGTTTGATGGGCTTTTTGAAGATCGTCCATTTGATACGAACGGGTCGGGTGCGTATCGTTGGGCGCGGGCGCTGGCGCGGTTGGATCGTGCGGAGCCTGAACGGTTGAAGAAAATTTTGCGCGAGGCGATTGGGTGCTAAAATACGCCGCGAAACGCATTGCCCAAGTGATACCGACGACGCTCGGTGTGTTGCTCATTACATTTTTGTTGTTCAATGTGGTGGGTGGTTCGCCGGCGCAAGTTGTGCTGGGGAAGAATGCATCGGCCGAGACGATTGCCGCGTTCAATCACAAGTGGGGATATGACAAGCCGCTTGTGTGGGCGGCGGATAGTCAGTTTGTGAATTTTGTGACGAACTTGGTGCGCGGCGATTTTGGGTATTCGCTAGAGATGAATGAGCCGGTGAAGGATGTGCTACTCAGGGGCGTGGGGCCTTCGCTTTCGTTGACGGTGCCGATTTTGGTGGGTGGGACGATTGTGGCGTTGATGTTGGCGATGCTGGCGGCGGCGTTCCGCGGCAGATTTTTGGACCGTGCAATTTTGTTTGGATCGACGATTTTGATGAGCGTGAATTATGTGGTGTGGGTTTTGGCGGGGCAATTTTTGCTGTCGTACAAGGCGGGGTTGTTTCCGGTGTGGGGGTATCGCGGGGCGGTGTATTTGGTGTTGCCGGTTGTGATTGGGATTGTGTCGTCGCTGGGGGCGGATGTGCGGTTTTTTCGGACGGCGATTCTTGATGAGGTGTATCGACCATATGTTTTGACGGCGCGTGCGAAGGGCTTGAGTGGGGCGCGAATTATGATGCACCATGTATTGCCGAATGCGCTGATTCCGATTGTGACGTATGTGTCGCTGTCGATTCCGTGGCTATTTACGGGGTCACTTTTGTTGGAAAGTTTTTTTGGGATTCCGGGTTTGGGGAGCGTGAGCATCAACGCGATTCATTCGGCGGATATGGCGGTGGTGCGGGCGGTTGTGGTGTTGGGGGCCTTGCTGTATCAATTTGTGAATTTGGCGACGGACCTTTTGTATGCGGCGCTTGATCCGCGCGTTCGTTGTGCATAATTTAGGTGTTTTGCTGGCCGTTTTGTTGCGTTATGAACGAAAGTTAAAAATTCTGCTTGCATACCCTACGGGGGTATGGTATAATATGCGGCATCAAAAGACATATTAGGCGCCTTGTGCGTCGGAAAGCTTGAGAAGGTAAAAGGTTATGAAGGACTGTTATGATCAGGAGATGATCATTCGGCGGTTGAACCGTGTGACGGGCCAAGTTGAGGCCGTCAAGCGGATGATTGCCGATGATAAGGCACGTTGTGAAGATATTATGATTCAGATCAACGCGGCAGATTCCGCCTTGCATCGGATTGGGTTGATTATTTTGGAAGGGCACTTGGGGCATTGCGTACGGAAGGGGATTGAAGCGGGGCAAGCAGAGAAGGCGATAGCGAATTTTACGAAGTCGCTGGAACAGTACGTCGGAATTAAATAAGGAGCGATATGGGTTGTTGTTGTTGTGGCGGCGGCGAAGAATGTCGGTGCGATGAGGGCAAGGAGGGGCTTGCTTTATTGGATGCGCGCATTGAGCGGTTTTGCAAGAAGTTGGAATCGTGGCGTGTCATTATTTTGAGTGGCGCGTGTGTGTTGATGGGGCTCGCGTTGCATTTGAAGGGCGGGGAGATGAGTTGCGGGGGGCGTTCGCCGTGGTGGGATCCATCGCTTTTGGCGGTGATTTTGTGTGGGTTGCCGATGGCGTATGAGGCGTTGAAGGCGCTTATTGTGCAGCGGCGGATTACGTCGGGCTTGCTGATTACGACGGCGATGATTGCAGCGTTGGCGATTGGGGAAATTTTTGCCGCGGGCGAAGTGGCGTTCATTATGGCGATTGGCGAGAAGCTGGAGTCGTTCACGGTGGGGCGTGCGTCGAAGGGCGTGAAGGCGCTCATTCATTTGAAGGATGCGGTGCGGCGCGATATTCGTGTGGGGGCGGTGCTGTCGATTGCGCCGGGCGAGGCGTTTCCGTGCGATGGGGAAGTGACGAGGGGCGAGACGACGGTGGACCAGTCGATTGTGACGGGCGAGTCGGTGCCGGTGAAGAAGGGCGTGGGCGATAAGGTGTTCACGGGGACGTTGAATCGATATGGGCAGATTGAGATTCGTGCGACGGCGGTCGGGGCGGATACGAGTTTGGAAAAGATTATTCGATTGGTGGATGAGGCGCGTAAGCACAAGGCGCCGATGCAACGTTTGGCGGATCGGTGGGCGGCGATTTTGGTGCCGTGTGCGCTCGGGGTGGCGGTTGGTACGTTTGTGGTGTGTTATCTTTTTTGTGGGGTTGCGTTGCAAAATAGTTTGACGCGCGCGGTGACGGTGCTGGTGACGTTCTGCCCGTGTGCGCTGGCGCTTGCGACACCGACGTCAATTGTGGCGGCGATTGGGCAGGCGACGAAGCGCGGCGTTTTGATTAAGACGGGCGAGGCCTTGGAGCGGATGGGCGCGATTGATACGGTCACGTTTGATAAGACGGGGACGATCACGAAGGGGACGTGGGCGAATGCGCTCAAGCGCGATGTGGATGGGCGCATTTTGGCGGGCGAAAAGATGGACGTTGCCGATGAATTGCGCGAGACGGCGCCCACGACGGTGAAGCGCTTGAAGGAGTTGGGCGTGCGGTCCATTTTGTTGACGGGCGACCATCGCGAGATTGCGGAGAAGTATGGCGCGGCGTGCGGGATTGATGAGGTGCGCGCGGACTTGTTGCCGGAAGAAAAAGTTGCTGCGGTGAAGGAGTTGACGGCGGCGGGGCGGCACGTCACGATGGTGGGCGATGGCGTCAATGATGCGGCGGCGATGAAGTATGCGGACGTGGGTATTGCGATGGCGGGCGCGGGGACGGATATTGCGACGGAGGCGAGCGACATTGCGATTATGAATGATGACATTGCATCGGTTGCGTATGTGAAGAAGCTGGCGATGTCGTGTGTGAATACGATTCGCTTCAACATCACGCTTTCGATGAGCATCAATTTTGTCGCGGTGCTGTTGGGGGTGTTGGGAATGATGACGCCGGTTGTGGGGGCGTTGGTGCACAATGCGGGGTCGTGTTTGGTCGTATTGAACGCGGCACTTTTGTACGACCGCAAAATCAAATGATGAGCGAGAAGACACACATCATTGTATTGAATGGATGGGCGGCGCGTCCGGAAGCGTGGGACGCGTGCGCCTTTTCGCGCGAACGAATTTTTTCGTACATTGAAACGTTGGATGGGCGCGCGGAAGAAGCGGTGGCACGCGCGGCGGACGGCGTGATTTTGGTGGGGTGGTCGATGGGTGGAAGTGCCGCGCTGGAGCTCGCGGCAAAATTTCCTGACCGCATTCGTGGCCTTGTTTTATTGGCGGCGACGGCACGTATGATGGCGGACGAGAATTGGAAAGGGATGACGCCACTTCGTTGTAAAGCGCTCAAGCGGGCGCTATTGGAAGGTGAGGCGCCCGAGCCGAATCCATATTTCATTGATGTGGATGCGAACCTTGAGCGTGGGCTTGATTATTTGCGAACGGTGGATGTGCGCGCGGCACTTCTTTCACGTGCGGCTGAAGGGGCTTTCAAGTTTTCGGTCCATATTTTTCAAGGCGAGCAAGATGCGGTGACGCGGCCGAGCAACGTGGAATTTCTTCAACAGATTTTTCCGAGAGCAAAAGTGACGCGCCTCGAAAAATGCACACACGCTTTGCCTGTTGAGATTCCTGGCGCGATTGATGAGGCGGTGATGGATGTTGTCAAAGCGAATATCCGATGCGTGATGCGTGCGAAGCGCAAGGCCTTGTCGGATGCGGAACGGCTTAGCCATTCGCAAAAAATCTGCCGCGGACTGTTGGCGCGAGGTGATATTCAAGAGGCGATCGCCAAGCGTCAACCAATTGCCGTTTATTTGGCGTCGCGTTGGGAAATTGATTTGGGCGAATTCATTTTGGCGGTGTTGAGGCAAGGTGGAAAGATTGTTGCGCCGCGTTGGACGGGGACGGATTATGACCTTGCGGAAATTGCCGCGCTCGACGAGGAATGCCTTGTGGCGGGGCCGATGGGGATACTTGAGCCGCGGGCCAATCTGCCGCGGGTTGAGCCGAGCGAAGTGGGCGTGTGGCTTGTGCCAGGCCTCGCATTTACAGGCGATGGGCGACGTCTTGGGTATGGCGGCGGGTGGTACGATCGTTTGCTCGCGGGCGTTTCGGCGGGCGTCCCAAAGCTTGGGATTGCGTATGATTTTCAAGTCGTCGATGATTTGCCGCACGCGGCGCATGACATTCTTTTGACGGAGGTTGTGAGTTGATGGCGATGCAATTTCCAGTTGAAGAAAAGCTGGGTGAGATTCGGCGTAGTCTCGAGAAGAATCGCGATGTCGTGTTGACGGCGCCGCCTGGAAGTGGTAAGACAACATGTGTGCCGAGCGCGCTTCTTGATGAGCCGTGGCTCGAAGGCAAGAAGATTATTATGCTGGAGCCGCGGCGTTTGGCGGCCCGCACGTGCGCCCAATTCATCGCCAGCAAGCGCGGCGAAAATGTGGGCGAGACGGTCGGCTATCAAGTTCGTTTGGAGCGGAAAATTTCGCCGCGGACGCGTTTTGAGATTGTGACGGAAGGCTTGCTGACACAGCGTTTATTGGCTGATCCTGAGCTTGCTGATGTGGGACTCATTGTCTTTGATGAATTTCATGAACGCTCGCTTGCATGTGATTTGAGCTTTGCGCTGGCGCTGGAAGTGCGGCGTGCGTTGCGGCCCGATTTGCGGCTTCTCGTGATGTCCGCGACGTTGGATGCCGATGAAGTGGCCACGCACTTGGGCGATGCGGATATCGTGCGAGCGGAAGGGCGCATGTTTCCTGTTGAGACGATTTACTTGGGCGAGCTTTCAATGCCAGCGGCGGTGACGCGTGCCGTGCGCGAAACGGAGGGGGACATCCTTTGTTTCTTGCCTGGCGAAGGCGAAATTCGCCGTGCGGCCGCGGCACTTTCTTCGAGCTCGCTCGCGGCCGACATTCTTCCGCTTTATGGGGCGCTGCCGAAAGATGAACAAGATCGCGTCTTTGAAAATTCGCCGCGGCGCAAAGTGATTCTTGCGACGTCGATTGCGGAAACATCGCTCACGATTCCAGGCATCACATGTGTGATTGATTCGGGCCTTATGCGGGTGCCGCGCTTTTCGCCTGCGACGGGCATGAGCGGGCTTGTTACTTTGCCTTTGACGCAAGATCGCGCGGAGCAACGCCGCGGCCGTGCGGGCCGTGTGCAGGCGGGGACGTGCTATCGGCTTTGGACGCAAGAGAGCGAAGCGTCGCGGCCGCGCAAGATGTCGCCAGAGATTCTCGATGCGGATTTGTGTTCGCTTGTTTTGACGTCGGCCGCGTGGGGCGCGTTGGGGCGCACGGACTTGCCTTGGATGACGCCGCCGCCCGCGAGCACATGGGAACAATCCGCGGCACTTTTGAAGATGCTCGGCGCCCTCGATGCGCGCGGGCAATTGACCGAGAAAGGACGCGCGATGGCGGCCTTGCCGATGCATCCGCGCCTTGCGAATATGTGTCTTGGCGGGGGTTCGCCGCTTTTGGCCGCGCTG
>CAVIVB010000040.1:0-9363 GCA_963645785.1 bacterium | reverse complement strand
GTGTAGTATACCATATTTCAGACCAACTTGCAAGCGGGAATTTCATCCTCCTTAAAAAATCTCCTTCCCTCTCTCACTTCCGAAATCCAGCCGGCATCCCCAAAATCCGATACTTGATAACCTCTGCAAGCCGCCAATGCCCCAACGCATTCGGATGCAACCGATCATCTGCCGCGCCCTTGAAATACTTCGCATGCGCGTCCTTAGTCGGAAACAATCCGCTCTCCGCATACAAATCAATCACCGGCACCGCCCACACGCCCGATGCCTCCTTCACCACATTCACATAATCCTCAATGTGCAACCCCCTCGCATTCCCAAACGTCTCTTCGCTCTGAATGTTGTTCCCATAATGAAAGTTCGCATAGCCGCGGTGAATCGGCGTCATCAAAATAATCTGCGCATCTGGAAACTCCTCCTTCAAATACGACATCGCGATATTAATTCTGCCGCGGACCGTCTCATTGGACATCACAAAATTCCGCCGCGGCGCCATCTCCTTCGACCCCCACCAACCGCTCACCTCCATTGTATATGTCCACCATTGCCCCAGCGGCACATTCCCTGCATAATCATTCGTCCCCACAAAAATAAGAATCGCATCCACATCCTCGCCATGTTCCGCCTTCAACTTCTCCGCCTGACCCTTAATCGCGCTCCACTGATGCCCACTAATTGCATACACATACGTCTGAATCCCCAACTCCTTCTCCAAATAAACATAGTAATTCGTCCCACACACTTTCGGGTCACTAATCGAATCGCCCAAAATCGCGACCTTCTTCCCTTTCCATTGCGAATCCAACGTCGCCGCAAAAACTGCCGCGCCCGCAATCAACATCAAACCAAACACAACCAACTTTTTCATTTTGTTTTATCCTTTCTTTCTTAGAACCAAATCGAATACATCCCCTTCGCATCGTCCACATCACACGACGGAAAATCTTGCACCTTGACCTCAATCGCCGCGGACCCCTCCTTCGTGAACTTCGCCTTGAACGCCTTATAAACTTGACCGTTCTCAATCGGCTCAAGCTCGCACGAGTAGCCCTTGCCAAGAATCGTTTCAAAGTCAAAAATCTCTTCCTTCGTATCGCCAACAAGCGAAGACTTCGCGAGCAAAATCGGCCCAAGCGAAAGATACGCCGCGCCCGTCGTGCGACTCATCCCTTTCATCTCTGGCGTCACATCCACTTGCTCAAAAAGCCGCGCCCCAACTTCCGCCCCCGCCGCCACCTTCCAATCATGAATCGCCACGCGCGGCCGATAGGTAATCGTGAACCATGTTCCATTCGGCTTCTTCGTATCATAGTCAATTGTCACCCATCCATTTGTCGCGGCACATCCATTCACTTTGAACTCATCCGCCCAACTCGGCGCACGAAACTTGAGCGTGCGATTCTTCGCCGACTCAACGCGCGTGACAAGCTTCCCGTCATATGGATAGTCCCCGCCCTGCACACGATATGTCACCGAATCCTTTCCTGCGCTCACAATATAATTGCCGCGCCAATAGAGATTCACATAAAGCGTGCCATCCCCCTCATCCAACGCCGCGGCACTTTCATGCGCATGAGACCACACGCGGCACAAATTATCCACGCAACATTGATGGTATTTCATCCCAATCTGATGCGGCGCCACAAACTGCCGCGTGCCGTGCGAGCGCACCCCATGCGCCGTCCACGCCCCATCTCGAAACAGCCCCGGCAACAACCCATTATAATACGCCACCTCATACCAATCCATATACTTCCCCTCGCGCGTCGCCAAAAATAAATCCCTCACAAGCCTCATCCAATGAATCACATCACATAACTCCGTCGTCGCATTTGGATACGCCGCCGCATGCGTAAAATGATCAAAATATCCAACCGACCCAAATGGATTCAACTCCGCCGCGCGCAACTTTTCTACAATCCTCACCACGGCCTCCACAAGCCGCCTATCCTGCGTCCAATCCGCATAATCGAGCACCCCTTCCAAACAACTCATCATCTCATACGCCTTCGCCCAGCCGCCTGGATTCGGATACCACTCATGCACCAACTTCTCACCAAACGCATTCGCAATCAAATTCGGCGGCGCATTCCCTTCCCTCTCCCACATCCCCACAATCTTCGCGGCAAATTTCAAAAACTCAGCCTTCCCCGTGCGCCGATACAAAATCATCAGCGGCTTCAACACGCTCATCGTCGGCAGCCCCACAAAATACCCCGTCTTGTCCATCCCAACTCCCGTCCCCTCAAACCACGCAATCTCCCGCTCCATCATCCGCGTCGCCGCCGCCTCTAGCCGCACCGCCGCGCCGCCAAAACCTAGCCGATTCAACCTCGCCTGCATCGCACGATCCTCCTCCACCATTCGCACAATCTCGAGTAACGCCCACATCGTATACTTCTGCCCCCACAAATTCCAATTGAACTTCTCCGACCCATCCTCATTCGGCCCCACATTATTCTCATCCGAATACGACGACAAATACCCATTCGCCTTCTGAAACTCCTTCACAAACGCGAGCGCATTCGTCACAATCCATTCCCCAAGCCCCGCCTCTCGCGTCATCTCCTCCACACACACCGCACTCAACATCGTCTTCCCCCAATACTCACCTTGCCACTTCCCATCATCATCCTCATGCGTCCGAAACGCATTCACCGCCTCCCCATAAATCACACCCTTCGCCTCCGCACTCAAAATCCGATTCGTATAAAATGTATAAACCTTCCCATCCCAAAATCCAAACGGACCATTCGACCATTGCCCCAACTTCGGCAACACGAGCTGTGCCCATGCCCCACTCGCCATCATCACCGCACCGACAATCAAAAATAGCTTCTTCATTTTATCTTTTCTTTCTGCACGAGCAACCTATTCAGCGCAAAACCTCATCATCGTTTCATACAACGCATCAAGCTCCGCCTTTTGCAGTTCCGTCAATTCAACATCTTCCAAAACCCATTCTTTCGTATTCCCAAAGTTCCCACCTTCCGTCACATTTGCATTCTTGTACTGACGCGAAATCCGATTCTTGAAAACGCCTTCCTTCTCCAATAAATAAAGCGAATACCCGCGAAGCCCCGCTGGAAAATTCCGTTGATCAATCAACAACCGATACAGCGCAAATGCGTGTGTCAAACGGTCCGAAGACGCCGCCTCCCCCTTCTCATACTCCCTCCACATCGCGGCCAAAATCGGCGCATACGCACACCGCTCCGTGACCAACCCTTCGCTTCCGCATCGCCGCAATTGAAAGAGCCATTGCCAACCGCCCCACCCGCTAAACACCGTCTTGATTGCCCCCTTCGCGGCACATTCTTCCCGCATCCGTTCATTTGCAGAATTGCCCGCCGCCTCTTCCTTTATATACCCAAACGCATGCGGATATTTCTTCGCAAGCTTCACCATCAACTCTACCGTTGGCGTCGGCGTCGCATCCGAACAATACGTCTGAAAAATAACAGGCCGCTTCGCCACGCGCCCAAGCTTGTCCCACGCCTGCTCCAATGCCGCAAGCGTCCGCACATCATCAGGCGGACGCGACACCATCGCAATTTTCGTCTTCGGATGCCGCGCCGCCACACGTTCAATCTCCGCGGCAATTTCCAGCATCTCCGTTTCATTCGTCCCATTCGCACCCAGCGCCAAAACAATGTCGACACCCTCCAATGCCGCCGCGCACGCGTCAAATCCGCGGAACTTTTCTTCCGTCGTCAGAAGATCCACCGCATCATTCGATTGACACCAAATAACGCCTGGACACCCACATTTCGCCGTCCATTTCGCTTCCGCCGCCAGCGTCTCATAATCTACGCGACCATCCGCAAAATAAGGCGTGGACAGAATCGGGAAAGGCCCGCGCATCTCTTGCGCCTTTGGCACCGCGGCAAAAATTGCCGCACCCAAATTTACAAACAAAAGAAAAAGAAAAAGTCGTTTCATAAAATCAATTTTTCTCATGAATATAATCGTGTCTAAAGGTAAAGAAAAGTGCCGCGGCCAAAGCAAGTGAAGCCCCCACAAGTGCCACGCCCAAAATCGTAAATCCAATCTCAAATCCGTGCAACCCTTTCTTGTCCGAAAGTATCCCCAAAATAATCGGCGAAAGTGAACCTAGCGTACCCGCAAGTACATTCATAAAACCAACCGCCGCCGAACGATGCGCCTCAGGTATCACATCAAAAAGTGCCGCGAATGCATTCGATTCAAACAGCCCGCGCATCAATCCAAACGTCGCCGCCGCCGCAAAAACAAACACAAGCGATGAACCTAAACCAAATATCGCAAGCATGGGCGAAGCCAACAATAAAACAATCGACTGCAACGCCAAGCGAAATCGCGGCCAACGCCGAATAAAAAAGTCCGTCACGCCCCCAGCAACAACAATCGCCGCAAACGCCGCGGCATAATGCCAAAACATCACCGCCGTCCCAGCCTTCTCAGGCGACAAATTAAACTTCAACGCCACAAACTTCGGCCCCCACGCCGAATACCCAAAACTCACAAACACAACCGCCACATACCCCACCGCCAACAAAAGCGCCGTCGGACAACAAAAGAACGCTCGAAGCGAATCCACAACTCGCAACTTGGGTTTCACCTCTCTCGCAACCGCGGCACTTTTTTCGCGCCCAAATACAAACAAAAATGCAAGCGAGACAAGAATGCCAAGTGCGCCAAAAACAAAGTAGACCGCACGCCACGTTTGAAAAATCGCAAGACACGCCGCAACCGCCGCTCCCGAAATAAACCAACCCGTATAAAACGCCGCTTGATGCACACTCAATGCAATCGTTCGCGTCGCACGGTGATGCGTCGCAATCAGCGCATTCGCCGCAGGACCATAAAATGTTTGCGGGGCCGTAATCGCAAATGAAACAAGTATCAAGAGCGACCAAAATCCATTCGCAAATCCAGATGCAATCATCATCACACTCCACGCAAACGCCGCCAAACCAATCAGCCGCCCACGATTCGCCCTGTCCGCAATAATCCCTGCAAACGGCACCACCGCCGCATACGTCCAAAAAATCGCCGCGTTCAAAATCCCAAACGTCGTATCAGAAATCCCCGTCTCCCGCTGAATGGGCAATGCCAAAATCCCCAACAAGGAGCGGTCAACCGTGTAAATAAAAAAGATGCCGCACAGAAACGCAAGGAGTGTCCACTTATTTTTCATATCGCGTCACTTTTATTGGGGTTGCATTGAAAGACGCCCACCATCAATCACGTGGTTCGAACCCGTGATAAATGCCGCGCGCTCCGAGCACAAATACAAAATCAAATCCACAACTTCATCTGGCTCGGCCGCGCGCCCCAACAGCGTCTTCATCCCCGCCATCCCAGGCCGCGTCAACACAGGCCCAGGCGTCACACACACCGCCCGCACATTGTGCGGCGCACCCGCCTGCGCAAGCCCCTTCACAAAATTGAACAGCCCACTCTTCGCCGTCCCATACATCGCACCAATCCCATCACCTTCAAAACCTGTCACCGACCCCAAACAACACACAACGCCCTTCCCCGCCTTCACCATCGCCGGCATACACGCCCTCGCAAAATAAATGACGCCCTTCAAATTCACATCAATCCCCCAATCCAAAACCTCCACGCTTTGCTCATAAAACGGCTTATAACTATTCAACATCCGCGCCTCAAATCCGCCCGCGCACGTAATCAAAACATCCAAACGCCCCGTCTCCTTGATCGCTTTCTCCGCCGCCCTTTCCGCATCTGCGAACTTCCTCACATCACTCACGCACGCAATCGCGCGCCCCTTCCCCGCGGCATTTATTTCCGCCGCGACCGCCTGCAAGGCCGCCTCATTCACATCACACATCACAACCGTGGCCCCATCCGCACAAAGCCGCCGCGACGCCAATAATCCCATACCGCTCGCCGCGCCCGTAATCACAACACTCTTGCCTGCATAACTTGTTCCGAGTTCCATCTTTTTCTCCTTACTTTATCGTTGAATTTTTTCGTAATCTAAAATCGCTTCATCGCACACAAAGGCGGGCGAATCATAACAAGGCACCGTGTAAAGCGTCGCGTCTTTTTCTTCCTGAATGCGCCCTTCATCAATCGCATACACTCGCCCCGTGAGCACATCAACCCACACAGGCGCGGCAAATTTTTTCCCCGGCACACGCACCTTCACCTCCGCCGTCTCATTCACATCTGAAGGTACATTCGCACCATCCCAAAAGACGCTCACAAGCGTGGACGTTTTCCTCTGCTTGAATGTGTAGATGACCCCCTTCTCAAGCCCCGAAAGCGTGGCGACGGCGGGGACGATTGGCTCCAAATCATCGTTGAATACACTCACCGCATTTTGCACGGCATAAAACGCCATCTTGACTTTCAATACCCGATAATCCTCTGCTTGCCCCGCCGTCTTCAAAAGCCCATAGCGAACAAGCCCATCATGAAAACCGCTGTTGACATATTCAAGATCACACGCATGAAAAACGGCCGTATCATCCCCATGGCCAAGGTCGGCAAGATAGCGGCGCAAATCCCACTTCGCTTGTGTCAGCTCCGTCCAATCATATTTTGAAAGTGCGCCATTTTCGCACCATTCACTTTGCGTGCCACTTTCATTTTGCCAAAGGCGCAAGTTAGGCGTCCACTTCGCAATGATCTTCCGCGCGGCAGCAACCTCACCCTCGTAGCCCTGATCGGGATTCATCGAGTAATGGTGATAAGCAATCCACGTAAAAAGCTCCGCCTTGTGCGCCTCACTAAGCGCCTTGCAAAATGGCTCAAGATACGCAGGATTAGCCCACGTAAGCGCACACGCCGCAAGCCGCGCCTCACCTATTTCACGCTTGATAATTTCAGCCGTGCGTAGCGTAAAAGGAATGACGGTTTGGATGGAATTGGCACCAAACAAATCAGGCTCATTCCAAATGCACCAATCACGCACAAAGCCCTTATAACGCTTGGCCAGCGCCGCAACCCACGCATCCCACGCATGAAGCGCCTCTTCGCTCGATGGCATCCCACCCGCGAGCCCTCGCCCGCCACCACCCACATAAATGGGATTGCCATAACTCGTCTCCAGCCACACTTCCATCCCACGCTTCGCCGCGTCAAAAATAATCGCATCCAGCCACCGAAAATCATATTTGCCGCGCTCCTTCTCACAACGCGCCCACCCCGCTTGCGTCCGCATCCGCCGAATGCCAAGCGCCGGCAAATACTCCTTGATCGCCTGATACGAAACATGTTCACGATCCGTCCCCGCCGCATCAATCGACCAATGCGACGTCGAAATCTCCCCCACGCTCTTCGGCTTCAACACGCCTTTTGGCTTTAGCCCAGTCCTCAGCGTCGTCTGCACACGCGTAGGCGAATAATCAATCACAGGCGCGGCAAAAACTGCCGCGCCCCACACCAAACACATCATCAAAACACTTTGCCTCATACGCCCTATATTATACCATAATTCTACCCCAAAATCTAGCCCAAAATCTAGCCCTCCATTTCCTCACCGAATCCGAATAATAAATGCCATACCCCGTTCATCGTAAAGAGGTTCAAGAAGCCCCGCGCCAACAAAAGCCGTATCATCTTTCTTTTCTGCCGCGCTCGAAGTTGAACCATATGTGCGACCCTTCTTTTGCGATATGCCATCCATAAAGAGCTTCCCAACTTGCTGCGTGAACGACCCATTCAAGTTAATCTTGCCACCATTCTCCAAACGAATGACCGTATTTTCCGTATCAGCAATGGAGACACCTTTCAATGTCAAAACGGAACTTGAACCCGTCACCACGATGTTCGTCGCCTGAATATCAAGCGCCGCATTCCCACAAATCTCGCCCTCTTCAATTTGCAATTTACCCGCGACAACCACGGGGCCAGAAGCCGTGTTCAATGAAATTTTACCCGTTCCGCGCTTCGTCAAATTTCCTTCGCTATTCAAATGTTCGCCCACCACCGAGCTATGCCAAGTCATCGCAATTTCCGCATCATTCTCAATCGTATGCTCGCCTTCGCCCACAAATGAAAGCACCGTATAAACCGAAACCTTGCCACCCTTTGCCGTAAAATCACCCGACAAATATAACCGACCACTCACACTCACACCCTTATTATCCGTCATCGAGTGGTAGTATCCCCACGGCCCTGAATTGCCATACACAATCTTCGGCGCATTCACCGCGTCCGCCGAAATCACAATGTCATCCCACATATTCGGCACCTTCCCATCTTGCCAGTTCCCCGCATCCGTCCAGGTCGTATTTGCCGCGCCCGTCCACACTCGAGTATTACCCGTAAACAAACGGAAGTCATCGGCCGTATAAGTCCCCTCCGTGGAAGTCACCGTCACATAACTTGCATCTGGCCTTGAATCATACGCGGCAAGTTGCAAACTCTTATAATCGACCGCCTTCGAATTCCATGCGCCCCATGTCCCGGCCGCGCATTCCTTCCCATCGATGTACAACTTTTCAATCGAATTCACACCACTCACACTCAAAACCCCACTATTCAAAAGCTTCACCGTCTTCACCGATCCAAGCATCCCCTTCTGCTGCACACTCACATTGGCCCCCGCTCCATCCACAACAAGCTCCGTCACTCCCGAAAATATCGCCCCATATTGCGTCGTTTCAAGCGTCCCGCCGCGCACAATCACGGGCACTTGAAAAAGCTTCTGCGCCGTTGACCACCTTGCGCTCTGTTGCATCTTCCCTTCGCCCGCTTTCACAAATGTCCCCTCTCCAACAAAATACACCGTGATATTCCCTGACCCATAATAAAACGCACCACTTGTGGACCACACATGTTCACCCGCAGGCAACGAAACAGTCGTATTCTGAATCGTAAGCGTCGTCCCCGTCACATTCCCATTCACCGTCAATGTCCCGCCCCCACAATCAATCGTCAACGCCGCACTCGCCGTAATCGACCCCACCGTCGCCCCAGCAAAATTAATGTTCGCCGCGCTCGAAATGACAACATCGTCCCCCGCACTCGGCACATTCCCATCTTGCCAATTCGCCGCATCTGACCACACTTGAGCCGTCGTCGCGTCCGTCTGAATCCATGTACACGTTGCACCCAAACTCGGCATCCCAATAGACGCCGCCGCAACCATCGCCAATAAAATAAGCCGCTTCATAAAATAATCCTTTGCTTCTGAATTCTTGTTTTACGCCCGCCGAAGAACCTTCTTCGACGTAACACCACCCATTATACCATATTTTCTTTTCTAGGTCAATCCCCTATTTTTGATGAATTATAAACCAAATCTGCCGCGCTCCCCCATCCCTTCAGCCCACTCCGCCCTTGCATTTAGCCAAATCTTGCCAAGATTTTCCAAAATGTACCGTACTTTTTGGCAAAAAGTAC
>CAVIVB010000039.1:758-9500 GCA_963645785.1 bacterium | reverse complement strand
GCGGCGACGGCGTCGGGGTTGGATGTGTCGATGTGGTTCGCCAGGCACTGCCACGTCATGATGCGATAGAGCGCGCCGGAGTCCACATGCAAGTAGTTGAGGTGTTCGCCCACGAGGCGCGAAACGGAAGATTTGCCGGCGCCGCTTGGGCCGTCGATTGCAATGACATTACTCATTGAGGTGACTCCTGATAAATAACGAAAATGGTGTAAACGATGAAGAGGGCGATCCAAAGGAGGCCTTCGGTGCGCGTCACTTTTCCGCCTTCACGTGGCTTGCGGAAGTTGATGCCAAAGATTGTGATGGAAAGCGAGAACGCAATCATCGTTGGCAAATCGCGCGACAAAACAAAGGGCGAGAAGTTGGAGACGGGCGAGATGCCCGTTGCAATTCCGACGACAGCGAGCGTGTTGAAAAAGTTCGAGCCAATGATGTTGCCTAAGACGAATTCATGTTCGCCGCGGCGTGCCGAGGCAATCGCGCTCGCAAGTTCTGGCAAGGATGTGCCCATCGCAACGATGGTGAGGCCAATCAAAAGTTCGCTCACGCCCAAGGTCCGTGCAATATCCACCGCGCCCCACACAAGGTAGTGTGACGAGCCCACCAAGACGGCGAGGCCTACGACGAGTTTCGCAACCGCAAGGCAAATTGTCTTGGCCGACCGCGGCACTTTTTTCGGCGCGTCTTCTTCCGCGGCACTTTGCTCCGCATTCTTTTCGCGCTGATCGTACCAACAATAAATTGGCATGAGGACCGCAAAGACGGCGAGCAAAATAAGCGCGTCCGTGCGCGAACAGGTGCCATCGCGCAAGAGGAAATATGAGAGCGCGGAGATGCCAACTAGCGCGGGCGCGGCCACGTACGCGGCAGAGGGCTTGACCAGAATCGGGCGAATAAGTGCCGCGATGCCGAGGATGCCCGCGATGTTGAAAATGCACGAGCCATACGCATTGCCAAGCGAAAGGTCCGCATGCGAGGAAACGCCCGACATCACGCTCACGCAAAGCTCCGGCGCACTCGTCCCAAACCCAATGATGACCATCCCAATAATGAAGGGCGAAATGCCCGCAATGCGCGCAAGAACTGCCGCGCCATCCACAAAGATGTCGCTTGACCACGCCAGCGCCGCAAGCCCGCCAAACATAAACAGCAAGGCCAAGTAGAGGGGGATGTCCGAATACATACTTATTTCTTCGCCGCTGGAGTGTTGAACGAAGTCGCGAACTTATACGCGTTCTGGAACATGCGCATCCACGGCCCATTCTCCTTGAAGACGCCCGGGTTATAACTCAACTGGCACGCGCGGAATCCACGTTCTGGATGCGGCATCATAATCGTCGCGCGCCCATCCGTCGTCGTGAATGCGGTCTGCCCGCCCATCGAGCCATTCGGATTGTACGGATAGCGCATCGTCACGTTCCCGCGGCCATCAACAAAATGTGCCGCGCAAATCGACGGCGTCCAACCTTCCGTCCACACGCGCCCTTCGCCATGCGCCACCGCAATCGGCAAAATCGAACCTTCCATTCCTTGGAAGAAAATGGACGGCGATGCTTCCAAACGAATCGCCGAATAGCGCGCCTCGAACTGTTCCGACACATTCTTCACAAACCGCGGCCAACCTTCCGCGCCCGGAATAATGTCCTTCAACTGCGACAACATCTGGCACCCGTTGCACACGCCCAGCGAAAACGTCTCCGGCCGATGGAAGAACGTGCGGAACATCTCTTTCAACTTGTCGTTGTAGAGAATCGACCGCGCCCAACCCGAGCCCGCGCCCAGCACATCGCCATAGCTAAATCCGCCGCACGCCACAAGGCCTTGGAAGTCCTTCAAATCCACGCGGCCCGCAATCAAATCGCTCATGTGCACATCGACGCAATCAAACCCGGCGAGCGCAAAGGCCGCGGCCATTTCAATGTGCCCATTCACACCTTGCTCACGCAAAATCGCCATCCGCGGATGCGGCGCGTTCTTCTTCACCTTCGCGGCAATTTCATCCGGATCAAACGTCAGCGCAAACTGCATACCCGGATCTGCCGCGTCGAGTCCATTGTCGTATTCTTCCTTCGCCGTGACAGGATTGTCGCGCAACGCCTGCATGCGATACGTCGTCTCGCTCCACGCGCGCCGAATGTACGTCAGGTCCGTCTTGATTGCCTTGCGTGCGCCAACCGAAATCTCAAACGTCCGCACATTCGCGCTACGGCACACAACGCCAATCTGCTCCGCCTTCACCTTCGCCGCCTTGAAGATTTTGAGGACTTCGCCGACCTTCGATTCCGTCACTTGCAAGACCGCGCCCGGCTGTTCGTTGAAGAGCTGTGCCAGCACATCGCCATCCGGTAGCGCGGCAATTATTCCGCGCCCGCCCGTGATCGCCATCTCCGCCAGCGTCACCGCAAGCCCGCCATCTGACCGGTCGTGATACGCCATCGCGAGCTTCTCGCGCACAATCTTTTGCATCGCATTGAAGAAGTGCTTCAACACGGTCGCGTCCGCATCCGCATGCGTATTGCCCAATTGCCCATACACCTGCGCAAGCGCCGTCGCCCCAAGCGGATACGTCCCATCGCTCAAGTCCACATAAATCAAGAACGAACTCTCACCATTCACATCCGTCTTCAGATCCGGCGTCAACGTGAGCCGCACATCATTCACCGGCGCAAAGCTCGACACGACAAGTGACAACGGCGCCACCTGCCGCTTCGCCTCCCCACGCGAATCCGTCCACGTCGTATGCATCGAACAACTATCCTTGCCCACCGGAATCGACACGCCCAACTTCGGACAGAACTTCAGCCCCACTTCCTCCACCGTCTCATACAGCCGCGCATCCTCGCCCGGCTCGCCACACGGCGCCATCCAATTCGCGCTCAACCTCAACTGCGAAATGTCCCCAACATCCGCCGCGGCCAAGTTCGTCACCGCCTCCGTAATCGCCATCCGCCCCGATGCCGGTCCGTCCAAGAGCGCCACCGGTGAGCGCTCGCCCGTCGCCATCGCCTGCCCTTCATACGTCGTATAGCCCATCGTCGCAACCGCACAATCTGCCGCGGGCAACTGGTACTTGCCGACCATCTGATCGCGCGCCACACGCCCCGTCACCGTTCGGTCCGTAATCGTAATCAAGAACGTCTTGTCCGCCACCGCCGGCAAATGCAACACACGCGTCAACGCATCGAGCGGCCGCACCCCTTCAAACACCGTCGGCCGATGCGCCACCTTCACACGCTTCACCTTCCGCACCATCCGCGGCGGCTTGCCAAGCAACACCTTGATGTCCATATCAATCGGCTTATCCCCAAAATGCTCGTCCTTGAGCACCAACCGCCCATCGCCCGTCGCGACCCCAATAAACGCCACCGGACACCGCTCACGCGCGCACAACTCCTCAAAAAACTGCCGCGCCCCCGGCTTCAACGCCAGCACATACCGCTCCTGCGCCTCGCAACACCAAATCTCCATCGGGTTCATCGACTTCTCTTCGTTGTGAACCTTCCTCAGCTCAAACACGCCACCCGTCGCCTCCACCAACTCTGGGCACCCATTCGACAATCCACCCGCACCAATATCATGCACCGACAAAATCGGATTCGCCGCCCCAAGCGCCGTGCACGCATCAATCACGCCCTGGCACCGCCGCTGCATCTCCGCATTCCCGCGCTGCACAGAATTGAAATCGAGCGCCTCCGAATTCGTCCCCGTCATCATCGAACTCGCCGCGCCACCGCCCAGCCCAATCCGCATCGCAGGCCCGCCAATCTGCACGATGAGCGACCCCACCTTCACATCCTTCTTCTGCACCTGCCCGCGCCGAATGACGCCCATGCCACCCGCCAGCATAATCGGCTTGTGATACCCCCTCAGTTCGCCCGCAATCTCGCCTTCATACGTCCGGAAAAATCCACACAACTGCGGCCGTCCAAACTCATTACCAAACGCCGCGCCCCCAAGCGGACCCTCCGTCATAATCTGCAAGGGCGTCGCGAGTCTCGTCGGAAATTCCGCAAACGTCCGCTCCCACGGCTGCGGAAAACCTGGAATCCTCAAGTTCGAAACCATGAACCCGCAAATCCCCGCCACCGTCCGCGACCCAGTCCCCGTCGCCGCCTCATCGCGAATCTCACCGCCAACACCCGTCGCCGCGCCAGGAAACGGCGAAATCGCCGTCGGATGATTGTGCGTCTCCACCTTCATCAACTGGTCCACCTGGTCCTTCTTGAAACTGTACGCGTGCGTCTTCGGATCAATCGCAAATACATCCGTCTTGAACCCAACCACCACCGCCGAGTTATCCTTGTACGCCGACAGCGTATCCTTCGGCCGCTTCGCATGCGTGTTCTTAATCATCCCAAACAGCGAATTCTTTTCCTTCTTCCCATTGATGATAAATTCCGCACCAAATATCTTATGCCGACAATGCTCGCTATTCACCTGACCAAACATAACGAGCTCCGTATCCGTCGGATTCCGCCCCGCCGCCTTGAAGCTCTTCGCCAAATACTCCATCTCCGGCTCACTAATCGCCAAACCCAACGTCTCATTCGCCTCACGAATCGCCTCCACACCCTTCGTCAAAACATCATACGTCCGCCCCGGCGCCGGCTCCGCCTCAGCAAAGAAATCCCCCAAATCCGCCGCGCCATAAATCCCTTCCGTCATCCGATCATATAAAGCCCCCAAACTCGCCCGCGGCAAACTTTCCGCCGCGCTCGTGAAAAACGCAATCCCGCGCTCCACCCGCCGAATCCCCGCGAGCCCACAATTCCGGAAAATATCCGTCGCCTTCGAACTCCACGGCGAAATCGTTCCCTTGCGTGGCATCACATAAAACGACGCCGCCACATCCTCATTCGTCGCATTCAACAAACTCAACGCCCGCGGCAAATCAGCCTCATATTCACACCCTTCCGTCGGCTCCAACAAATAAACCCACTTCGCCTCCAAATCAATGGGCGCACCAAGCCCCGCCGCCTCCGTCAACGCCTTCTTCAAAGCATCCATACGGAATGGTGAATACGCATCTGTTCCTTTTGCAAGAATCATTTCTATCGGTCCTTTCGACTACTTTTTCTAGAGGCCTTATATTATACCATATTTCAGACCGTTTGTGTGGGATTATTTTCGACCCACATTTCTTCGCCTTTAAATAAATTACCTAAGCAAGCATTTTTAAAACAGGCGATGTTATGTTTCTCCTGCCAAGAAAATCTGCCGCGCCTTTAGCGCAGGAGGCGATAGCCCCAATAGCCAAGGATTTCCTTGAAAAGATATGTGCCGCGGTAAAGCCCTTCCGCCGAAGGAACAAAATCTGCCGCGCTCAGGCCCTCCGCCGTCGCCATCGAGAATTCATAGTCAACCGCCACCGGATGCACCTCAAATGTGGACGCGTACTTTTCAAACATCAGCATCGCGCGCCGCATGTGCCAGGCGCTTGTCACCAGCAAAATGGTCGGCTCCGCTTTCTTGATCTTACGCCGAATGACGCGTGAAACAAAGCGGACGTTCTCTTCCGTATTGCGCGAATCCTTTTCGCATTCGATCGCACCTTCGCTGACGCCGTAGTCTAAGATGAAGGCGGCATCCGCGGCATCTGTGCCACGTCCCGATGGAATGACGAAGGGCGCCTTGCCAACTTTCCAGAGTCGCGCGGCCATCCACGCGCGGTCCGCGGCGGGAAACATTTCGGCCATCGCGCTCACCTTGTTGTAGCCCATGCCGCCGCCCAATTCGACAATCGCGTCCGCGCATGGAATGTGGGACATCTCTTCGGCTGGGAACTGGCGTTCCAAGGGCGCGCCAATCAGAATGGCGGGAAGATTCGAGGCCCAAAACCAAAGCCACGACCAACCACAAAATGTGACGATCCAACTTGCCTTGCGATGATGCAAACGATACAGGACCGACCCCGCAATGAGAATCAAGATTCCCATCATCAGGGGATTCAGAAAAAAGAACACGAGCTTGTTGATGTAGTACATAGTTTTAGCCAAGGAGATCGGGCCGATTTTGTTCAGTCAGTTTGCGCGCTTCAGATTGTTTCCAGGCGCTCGCGCGTTGATGGTCGCCATCGATCAAAACTTGTGGAACGGCCATGCCACGAAAGACAGGCGGCCGCGTGTATTGGGGCGCTTCAAGGAGTCCTTCGCGACCAAAGCTTTCGCTCGCAGTCGCGGCTGGTCCCCCGCCCAACACGCCCGGCAACAAACGCACCGTTGCATCCACCATCGCGGCCGCGGCAAGTTCCCCGCCCGTCATCACAAAGTCGCCAATCGAAACTTCATCCGTCGCAAGCGTGCGGATGCGCGCATCAAATCCTTCGTAATGGCCGCACATAAAAACAAGGTGCTCGGCCGCGGCAAATTCTTCTGCGAGGCGCTGATCAAATTTTCGTCCCGCGGGCGAAGTCATGATAACGCGCGTCCCGTCCGGTAAAGGCCGCACCGTCCCCACGCGACTTTCCACCGCTTCAAACCACGGCTCGCATTTCATCAACATCCCAGGCCCACCGCCATACGGTTTATCATCCACCGTGCGCCGCTTATCGTGTGTGAAATCGCGAAGGTCGAGAATGTTAATTTCTGCCGCGCCTTTCGTGACGGCCCGCGCCACCATCGACTGTTCTAGGAAGCCGCGAAACATCCCGGGCTGCACGCTGATGATGTCAACCTTAAGTCCGCCCATACGTCCTCCGCTCCATAAAGAAAACCTTATCTCCGACGCGGCACCGCGGCGCCTTGAACGTCACCCAACTGCCGCGCTCCGCAACTTCCACGACCTCCTCATCGCGGCGCATTTCCCCCAGCTTCATATCCACAACGCCCGTCGTCATTCCATGAATTTGAATCTCATCGCCTGCACGCAAGGCATGGTCTTGAATCTTGACTTGAACAATCCCCGCCTTCAAAAAGTAGTCAATCACAATCCCCGCATGACGCTTCACCGTCGTCGCAAGCGAATCTTCACTATCGGTAAATTGATCCACGCCCGGCCGCCCGAAATACATCCCGCGCGAGAATTCACGATGGAAAACTTTCTTCACTTGCTCCATCAATTCGTCTTGCAAATCTTGCGTGTAGCGGCCTTCCGCGACGGCGTCCACCGCGCGGCGATAAGCATCCGTCACGGCCTTTACATACTCGGCATTGCGTGCGCGCCCTTCAATCTTGAAACTCGCAATCCCCGCGCGCATCAAATCGTTCACAAATGGAAGCGAACACAAATCACGCGCCGAAAGAATGGTGTGCGGCTCGACTTCAAATGCCGTATTTGATTCATGGACGGGCTTGCCATTTTCATCTTCGTAGAGGTCAATCGCCTTCACCAAAAAGCGGCGCCGACATGGCTGTGTACATTCGCCGCGGCACGCACTTTTCCCAAACGCCTCATGGCTCATAAAGCATCGACCTGATTGCGCGACGCATTGCGCACCATGCACAAAACATTCAATCTCCGCACCCGTCTCTTCAATGATTTGCGCGACCTCAAGAAGTGTGCATTCGCGGGCCAACACAACGCGTTGGGCGCCTTGTGAAATCACGAACTTGACCGCGGCAGAATTCGAAAGTGAAAGTTGCGTCGACGCATGAAAAGGGACGCCCATTTCCTTACAAATTGCCACAACGCCCCAATCCGCGACGATGAATGCATCGACGTAATCCTTCGCCGCGGCAATTATTTTGCGCGCCCTTTCTTCTTCGCCTTCAAACATAATTGCGTTCAAGGCAAGATATGCTTTTGCGTGATAGGCCTTGCACCGCCGCGCGATTTCAGGCAAGTCCGCTTCCTTGAAATTGATGCCGCTTCGCGCACGCATATTGAATGTGCCAAGCCCAAAATAAACAGCATCCGCGCCCGCATCAAGTGCCGCTTGCAAACAAATGAAATCTCCTGCTGGAGCCAATATCTCAGGCTTCTTCATCATCCTTCGCTCGCCTCCGTCCGTTCAATAATTCCGCCGCCGACAACTTCCTCGCCGCGATAAAAAACAGCACTCTGCCCCGGCGCAACACCCGCAATCGGCGCGGCACATTTGACATGCGCCCCGCCATCCCACACAACCGGCCCTTTCGGTTCGCCCGCACTGCGCACCTTCATCATCAACTCTTCATCCGCAGCACTTTCCGTCAGCTTCACAACATCGCGCAATTCAATTTGGATGCAATCAATTCGGTCGCGAAAACCAATCACAACTTCATTACGCTTTGCATCCAGCCGCACCACATAATAGGGCGTGCCGCCCCCAATGCCAAGCCCCTTGCGCTTACCCACCGTGTAATGCCAAAAGCCGTTATGCCGCCCCAGAACCTGACCCGCTTCATCCACAATGTTGCCCGGTAAATCTGCCGCGTTCACGATGACCATCGGGTCACCGCCGCAGAAGTCTTGACTGTCATGTTTATCGGCAACGACGAATCCAAACTGCCGCGCTTTTTCGCGCACCTCATCCTTGCACATCGCGCCCAATGGAAAAAGCGTCCGCGCAAGAATATCTTTCGCGACCCGATACAAAAAGTAGCTTTGATCCTTGCCACGATCTTTGCCGCGGAAAAGATGTCCCTCCTCAAGCCGCGCATAATGACCCGTTGCAAATTTATCGCAACCAAGTTTCTCAAATGCATACCGCGGCAAAAGATTGAACTTCACCGTTTCATTGCATCGGACGCATGGGTTCGGCGTGCGCCCAGCAAGATACGTTTCGCGAATATATTGAAGGACTTTTTCGTTCCACTCTTGGGC
>CAVIVB010000039.1:0-748 GCA_963645785.1 bacterium | reverse complement strand
AAATTCAATTCCAATTCGTTCCGCCACTTGCCGCGCTTCCGCAATCGATGTTTCTTCGCCGTCGCGCCCAAGCGCCATCGTAACGCCAACGACTTCATGGCCGCGCTCTTTCAACAAAAGCGCGGTCACTGCGGAATCAACTCCGCCCGAAACACCGACCGCAATCTTCACTGAATCTGCACCGTGCGCGTCTCGTAATGGCCCGGCTGCCACGTGCGCAGAATCGTCCCATTCGCTTGCACCGTATCCACATAGCGCCCTTCAACCCACACGTTCTGCGTCTGATAGACAGGCTGCTGAACAACCGTCACAGGCTGCTGAATAACAACTGGCTGCACAACCGAAACGGGCTGTTGCACAACGACCTGCTGCTGCACAACGGGCGCTTCCACGACCACCTTCGTCGGCTCATCCACAAGGCTCGCGGCCAATCCCGCTACCGCGCCACCAATAAACCCTGGCCAGAAATTTTCGCCGCCCTTGCCCCACGAACTCTTCTTTTCGTGACGCGGCTCGTGGCGCACTTCTTTGCGCGGGGCATTGTGTTTCGGCTCTGGTGCACGCTGCACCTGGCGATGCTGTTGTTGCTTCTGCGGACCCTTATTTTGCGGGGCGCGCTGTACCTGTTGCGGGGCACCGCCCTTGCCACCAGGCCCGCCCTTGCCACCACCAGGACCGCCATTCCCCGGCTTCGCAATGGCTGTCGCGGCAATGAGCCCCAGGCCCAACGCCATACAAACTTTGACTA
>CAVIVB010000038.1:5021-9509 GCA_963645785.1 bacterium | reverse complement strand
GTTTAGGTTGGATCACGATTTGAATGCGGCGCCGTGGATTGATCGTGAGCTTGTGCATTGGGAATTGTACGCGAAGAAGAATGGGAACTTTCGGCGCACGCCTGGGACGTATGTGATGGCGGGGCGCGATTGTTGGCATGCGAAGTGTACATTTTGTAGTTGGACGACGTTGTATCCGACGTATCGGACGCGGAAGGCGTTGGATGTTGTTGATGAGATTGAGATGCTGGTGACGAAGTATGGCGTCAAGGAGATAATGGATGATTCCGGGTCGTTTCCAGTTGGGGAATGGCTGACGACATTTTGCAATGAGATGATTCGGCGGGGGTTGCCGAAGAAGGTGCGGATTGATTGCAATATGCGGTTTGGGCGCTTGAGCGCGGCAGATTATCAATTGATGCGCAAGGCGGGATTTCGGTTGGTCTTGTTTGGGGTGGAATCAGCGAATCAGGCGACGTTGGACAGGTTTGTGAAGGCGCTCAAGGTTGAGGATGTGGAGAAGGGGGCTGAGTGGGCGTCGAAGGCGGGGCTGGATGTGCATTTGACGTTTATGTTTGGGCATGCGTGGGAAGGGCCGAACGAGATGGCGAACACGGTGAAGCTCGCGCGGAAGCTTCTGGCGAATGGGCATGCTTCAACGTTGCAATGCACGCTGACGATTCCGTATCCAGGCACGCCGCTTTTCCGTGAGCTGAAGGCGAATGATGGGCTGACGACATTGGATTGGGACGAGTATGATATGCGCCGCGCGATTACGAAGACGCCGCTTGCGACGGAAGATGAAATCAAGTGCGCGATTCGGCAGGTTTATCGCGGCTTTTTGCAACCGCGCGCCTTGTTCCATCGTTTGACGACGACGCGGACGCTATTTGATTTTGGTTTTTACTACCGCGGCATTCGTTCGCTTTTGGGGCATTTGGTGGATTTCAAGGGCTAAAGCGTTCCGCGGCAGATTTACGCGCGTAAATTCGCGAGATTACGCGTGTAAATTTATTGCAAACACGCGGGGATGGGGTCTTGGAAGAGGAAGCGAAAAAAGGTGTAAAAAGTTTCACACAAACGCGCTGAAATATGGTATAATATACGATTGAATGTTTGAGGTCAGGAATATAGCCTTTTCGTATCGTCAAGGCGAGGTATTACGGGACGTCTCCTTTGTGGTGTCGCCCGGTGAAACTGTATGTATTTTGGGCGCGAATGGGGTTGGTAAGACGACGCTTTTGCGGGTGCTAGCGACATTGGCGATGCCAGAAAGTGGCAAGATTTTGTGCGATGGGAAAGATGCGCTCAAGAATCCGCAGGCCTATCGGAAGAACTTAGGATATTTGCCAGAGGAGATTGGGCTTTACGATGACATGACGGTGAAGGAATACCTTTTGTATCGTGCGAAGTTGAAAGGTGAGGCTTCGCGGCGGCTTCGGCGGCGTGTGACGGAAGCGGCAGAGGCGTGCCTTCTTACGGATAAGCTTCGGGTGCTTGTGCGGGATTTGAGCATTGGTTATAAGAAGCGCGTGGCACTTGCGGATGTGATTTTGCTTCGACCGCGTCTTGTGTTGCTGGACGATTTTTTGGCGGGGCTTGACCATTCGATGCGGCTTGCTGCGCGGCAGATTCTTTCGAATGTGGCGGCGTTTTCGTCCGTGATTATGACGGGGCATGAGGTTGAGGATTTGGCGCAGAGCGCGACACGGTTTTTGATTTTGTCGGGTGGTGTTATTTCTGCGACGATTGATGGCGCGGGGATGGAAAGTGCCGCGATCGCGGCGAAAGTGAATGCGGCATTGGAGGGTGGGGAATGAGTGGTGCGATGCGAGTGACGTGGGCGCGGACGTTGGGGAGACTGCGTAATTTGTATATGACGGCGTTCACAGTCGCGGGATTTCTTTTTGTGGCGTCCATTCTTTTTGCGTATTTTTTAGGTGAAGCGGAAGGGACAGCTGTGAAGTTGCCGGCGATTTGGTCGCTTGTGACAGCGTGGATCTTGCCACTTCTTGCGACGTTTTTGGGGATGGATGTATGGAGCGAAGAGCGGCGGACGGGGCGGATTGATTTTCTGTTGACGACGGGGGCGGAGGAATCGCACCTTGTGTGTGGAAAGTTCTTGGGTGTGTGGACACTTCTTGCTTTGAGCGTGCTTGTGTTTGGGGTGTTTACGGTTGGTGCGTTGCATGTGTATGCGCCGACGGCTTTGGTGGGGGTTGAATGGACGAGTTTTTTGCCAGGGCTTTTGATCGTGCTTATTCAAGGGGCGCTTTGGTGTGCGATTGTTCTTGCGTTGAGCGCGCTTGTGCGGCATGGGGCGGTCGCGGCCGTTCTGAGCGTGGCGTTTCTTGTGGCGTTGCCGCGTGGGGTGTGGGCTTTACTTGTGGCGTGGCTCCCGACTTTTCGTACGGCACATGGTGATATGATTTTGGATGCGCAGGTGTTGGATTTTTCGAACGGCGCGATTTCGGTTGGGGTGCTTCTTGCGTATTTGATTTTGACGGTGCTTGTTCTTTATATTACGACGAATGTGGTGGCGGGATATCGGCTGGTGGGGCGCTCTTCGCGGAGGGCGCGCATGATGACGTGGATCATTATCTTTCTTTCGTGTGTATTGACGTCGTTGGGGGTTTCATTTGTGACGCGGCTTGATTTTGGAATGGAAGTGCCCGTTTTGAAGGGGGCCCGGTTTTCTGCGCGGACACGTACAATTTTGGCGGAAGCGCATGGCGAAGTTGTGGTGACGTGTTTTCTGCCGCGGCGGAATTCGGCTTGGCGCACGACGGGGCAATTTGCACGTGCATTGGCGCGTGAAGCGGAGGCACTTGGTGGGGTTAGGTTGCGTCTTGAATTTGTTGATCCACATTGGGATGTGGCGGCGGCTGCGCGGTTGGTGCGCGAAGGCGTGGCAGAGGATTCGCTTGTGTTTCGTCGTGGGCGGCGCATGATTGTTTTGCCTTTGCGTGATGGGATTGGCGAGCGTAATTGCGCGTCCGCGATTTTGAGTTTGACGATGCCACCTGGACGGCGGACGGTGTATTGGACGCAGGGGCATGGCGAGACTGCGTTCGATGATTATTCGGCGTGGGGGATGAGCGATATGGCGCGTGAACTTTCGCGCGAAGGGTATCGGAATGCAACGATTGATTTGACGGAGAAAAAAGAGATTCCGACAGATTGTGCGCTCATTATTGTGGCGGGTGCGAAGGAGGATTTTTCGCGTGCGGAACTGGGAGGTCTGAGGACCTACTTGCGGCAAGGTGGGCGTATGCTTGTGCTGATGGGCACATCGGGCTTAGGGGGCGTGGAGCAGATGTTGCCAGCGTTGGGGATTCGGAGTGTTTCGCAAACGTTGAACGCGGGCAAGACGCTTGCGGGGGGCGAAGTTGTTGTGACAGAGTTTTCGGATCATGCGATTGTGGCACCTCTCAAAGGCTCGCAAGTGGTACTGGATCGGCCGATTTCATTTGAGGCGTCTGGCGCGGCGGCGGGAGTGTCGGGTGTGGATCGTGTGGAGTTTGCGCCGTTGGCGAAGGTGGGACCGGCCGTGGTCGCGGCACTTGCTGAACGTGGGGCGGGGACGGGTGAGGACTTGGCTTTGCGCCCGATGCGTATTGCGGCGATTGGGGATGCGACGTTTGTTTTGAATGGGCAGCTTGCGGTGCGTTCCAATGCGAATCGTGATTTCTTTTTGAATTGTGTGGCCTATTTGTCTGGGACGGATGCGCTTCTTGCAGGTGGTTTGGATGCGGGGCAATTTGCTTCTGGGATGGATGATGCGGCGCGTTGGAAGTTTGCGATTGTGTATACGTTCGTGACATCGGGAAGTGCCTTTATTGTGCTTGTTTTGGTTGTGTGTATTCGGAGGCGGCAAAGGAAATGAAACGCGCGCGGACAATCGTTTGGCTGATTCTCGCCATTAGCGCACTCGTGGGATTGCGTGTGGCGCTTGATGCGCGTTATGGTGGGCGCTCGGCCCGATTGGTGCGAGAAGGCGTTTTGGCGGCCGCGGCAGAAAAGGCGACGAGCTTTGTCGTGACGCGTGCAGGTGAGCCCCCCATTGTCCTTGAAGAACAAGAACAAACTTGGCGCTTGACCTCTCCATTCGTGGGAGCGGCCGACGAGCAAGTCATTAAAAAGATGGGGGATGTGCTCGCCTTTCGTGAAGTCGAGGATGCGCTTTCGGATGCGGATCTTTTGCGGCTTGGGCGTACACGTCGTGACTTTGGTTTGGACAAACCGCGCGTCACTGTTGCGCTTGCGGTCGCGGGCGTGACAAACACAATTTATTTTGGCGCGGTGACGCCTTCTGGCACGGGTGTTTATGCGGCGATTGAGGGGACGGACCTCGTGTACGTTGTGCCGACAAATATCGTTACGGCTGTGGATTTGCCCGCGGCAGATTTTCGTTTGCGCCAAGTCGTGAGCGCGGGCGCTTTTCCAGATTGGGCTGCGGTGCGTGCATTTGATGTACGGCGCGCGGCAGATTCTTTCGTGCGCCTCCAG
>CAVIVB010000038.1:0-4941 GCA_963645785.1 bacterium | reverse complement strand
CCTCCAGCGTGCCGGCGAAAAATGGTCCCTCGTTGAGCCGCGTCCAATTGCCGCATCATCCGCACGTGTGCGCCAATTCTTGAGTGAAGTTTTATCTGTGCGCGCGGCAGATTTTGTCTGGCCTATCGGAGTTTCGAACGAAAGTGCACATACGTCCATCGCGCTTCTTGCGGGCTATGGGCTTGATTCGGAAAGTGCTCTGACAATTATCTTACGCGGCGTGGACGGGCGTGAAGAATCTCTCTCGCTCGGGAAGGAAGCGGGCACTAATCGCGTCTATGCGCTCGTTCAAAATGGTCAGGCGATTGTGACCCTTCCGACGTCTGTCAAGGATCGGGCACTTCGCGCGGCAGAAGCCTTTCTCGATGCGCGCTTGTTCCCGTTTGAGGAGCGTGAAATTGGCGCGTTCTCCCTCGCGGATGGTGATACGACCTACCTCTTGTCGCGCGATGCGAAGGGGACGTGGCGTCTCGATTCGCCCATTGTTGCGAGCGCGAATCAAGCGTTCGTTGATTCTCTTTTGGCCAAACTTCTTTCCTTGAATGCAACCGATTTGGAAGCAGGTGGCATTCGTGTCAGTCTTTCGACAAATTCAGAACCTGTTGAAGTTTCGCGCGAAGGGCTTCTTGCCAACCATCGCCTGGCTGATTTGCGTGCGAAGGAAATTTGCCGCGTTGATTCTAAAGACATCGCGCGTCTCGTTATTACAAAGAAGGACGAGAAGAAACCAACCGCCATCGTTTGGGATGCCGAACGTCGTGCCTGGAATGTTGAAGAAGCTGCGAAGCGGGGCCTTGCCCACGAACAAAATATTGCCGCGCTTCTTGATGCGCTCAACCCATTGACTGCTTCAAGCATTGTTACAATCAAAGTTTCTTCGACGGCTCTTGGCGCGTATGGCCTTTCCTCGCCGCAAGCTACGCTCGCGATTGACTTTGCCGCGAAGGACGCCGTGCGCCGTAACCTTCTCATTGGTAATCCCGCGCAAGATGGCTTTTACGCGACGATTGGTTCGTCTGACGCTGTTTTCATTTTACCACAATCTACGGTCTCTCGCATTCTTGCGCCCTTGGTGAGTGAGAACGCGCGGCCACCTGAAAAATAAAACTATGAAAGGTCCTCAATATGTTGTTTGCTAATTCATTGGTCGATGGTTTTCTTGCCTCGAATCTCACAGGCCAAGGCATTGTTTGGGCGCAGCTCGCTGGCTCCGTCCTCATGGTCGCGGTCATCATTGGCAAGTGGAAGGAGTTGAGTTTCATCAATATGGCCGTGCGTCGATTCATTCGCGATTTCTCGACAAGCCACGATGTCCTCGATTACTATCTCAACCGTCGCCCCAGCAAGGAAGCGACCGGTCTTGTTGGCATTTACGCGAAGTCCTGTGAACGCCTTCTCAAACTCCTCACGCCAGACGTGCGCGCACTCCTCGCAGGGCGCGGCACAGGCGGTGAAGACGGTGGCTCCGCGGCACTTACCGCACGCGAAATTGAACTTGTCAAAGGCACATGTGAACACGCACTCGATGAAGAAGAACTCCGCGTCGAACGTGGCATGGGCGTCATTGCGACCGTCGTTGCGCTCTCGCCTATGCTCGGGCTTCTCGGCACCGTCTGGGGCGTTCTCGACGCCTTTGCGGAAATGGGTACGGCTGGCTCCGCAAACTTGGCCGCGATTGCTCCATCCATTTCTGCCGCGCTTGTCACGACCGTCGTTGGCCTCCTCATCGCCATTCCTGGCGTCGTCTGTTTCAACCTCATGAATGCGCAAATTCGCAACCTCACCTCCGACATGGAAGGCTTTGCGGACGAGCTTCTCGGCCGCATCGCGTGCGAATTCCAAGGAAGGGCTGACTAACATGTCCAGACGCCGTCGCATGCGGGGCGAGAAACCAAAAGCGGCCGTCGATATGACGAGCCTGATCGACCTCACGTTCCTTCTTCTCGTCACCTTCATCGTCACCCTCCCAGCCCTCGAACAAGGCGTTTCGATTATCCTCCCGCAAGGCAAGACCGATACGCTCCCTTCGAAGAATAACAAGGCGACCACTATCACCATTGACGCCACCAACCGCATCTTCCTCAACGGCAAGCCCACCACCCTTGTCGACCTTGAAGAGGCCATCAAAAAAATGGCCGCGGAAGATCCTGAACTTCCCGTTCTCGTTCGTGGCGATGAGCGCCTTGACTACGGCAGCGTCATGAAGGTCGTTCAAATCCTTTACGATTGCAAGGTCAAGCGCATGGCCCTTGTCACCGTCGACAAATAAAACAAGCAAGGAGAACGCGATCGTGCTATTGGATGGAACAGAGCCTGAAGTGAAACGCCCGAAATTTTTCGGTGTGAGTTCCTTCATCTTTGCGCTTGTCATTCATATTGCGCTTTGTACGTCTGCTTACCTCTTCGCAGTTATCACCCGCAAGCCACACGAAACGGTCATCCCAATCGACCTCACCGTCGTCATCCAAGAAAACCTCGACGGCAACGAAGACGAACCGCCGCCCCTCAAGCCGCCCACGCCCGAGCCTCCTCCGCCGCCTCCACCCAAGCCGCAGCCCCCCAAGCCTGCGCCGCCCAAACCGATTGACGACCCGAAAGTCGACGCGGTCGTGAAGACGCCAACGAATGTCGTCAAGAAAGTTGAGAAGCCGAAGAAATCTGCCGCGGAAATCAAGAAGGAAAAAGAGAAAGCCCGCAAGGAACGCCTCGAGAAAATGCGCGAGAAGGGCAAGGTCGTCAAGGGCGACAAGAAGCCCGCCGAACGCCAACCCAATGGCAAGACCGGCAAGAAGACCCTTTCCGATGCGGAAATCCAACGCCTCCTGAATCAAGGCTACAAGCCCGGCCGCACTGAACAACTCGCCTCCAGCGAACAGCAACGGTGCATCTCCCTCATCCGCGCGGCCTTCTATGAAAAGTGGGATCGCCCGCCGTGGACCGATACCCTTCGCGAAATGCACCTTTCCATTCAACTCGGCTCGGGCGGCCGCATCCTTGGCTACAAACTTATTCAAAGCTCGGGCGATTCTCGCGCGGACGCCACCGTCCTCCAAGCCGCGTCCCTCGTCCGTTCTGTTCGCGGCCTTTCCAACGAATTCATTTCGCAAAATAAAACGGTCATCGTTCGCTTCAAAGTGACGCCCGAGTAAAGGAGTTCGTCATGTTTGCTTCGTTTCTTTTTCACCTTTTTTTCGCGGCAATCCCGCTCACCGGTGTCACGGGTGAAGACCTTCATGCACGTGCTTTCTTCGATGCTAACAACGTCAAGGTCGGCGACCCGCTGATCCTCACAATCGACTTTATCGGCGAAGCCGATTTTACCACGCTCCATCCGCCGGCCCTTTCCAAACACATCGCTCGTACGGATTGGAAACTCGACGACGCCTCAGCTAAAACGGACACCTATCAAGACGCGCGCCGCCTGACCTATCGTGTGCGCCCCATGCGCGAGGGCGTCCTTTACTTCCCGGCCCTCAACTTCACCTACCTCGATTCAACAAATGGCACGCAACGCGTCACATCAAATCTCATCCCCGTCCACGCCAAAAAATCTTCTGGCGTCGTCGTTGCGGGCATGGCAGAGCATGATGAAATCGCGCTGCCCGAACCACCGCCGCTCATCACCACGTTCGAAACGTCTGACCCTGACCTCGATTTCGCCTGGCGCAAAGCTTGCGCCGCGCCCTCCACCAACGCCTTTGCCGCGTTCGACTTCCCGGCGGCCAAACTCAATGAAGCCCGCCTCGCCATCCTCGCGGGCGATTGGCAACACGCACTCAAAATCTATTCCCGCCTCGAATGGCAAATCGGCCAAACGCCCGAAATTGAACGCGGCATAATTGCCGCGCTCGCACGCCGCACCTCGAACCCACTCGTCGAACTTCCCGTCTGGCGCCAAGTCGGCCGCCCCATCCTTCGCTACACGTGGCTCGGTCGCCTCGTGATCGTCTCCGCGGCACTTCTTGGCCTGGCTCTCCTTTACCTCATTTTGCGCTGCGCCCTTCGTGCCCTGGCCATCCTCGCGTTCGTCTCACTCCTCCCTCTGGCCTCCCAAGCGCAAGGAATGGACCCTTTCAAAGAGATGGACGAATTGATGAAGCGCCAGGAGCAAATGATGCAAAAGATGCAACAGCAAGCTTTCGGTCGCGGCGGCTTTTCATTCAACTTTGGCGGCGAAGATGAAACCACGCCAATCAATCTCACCGCCACCATCACGCCCACAAAGCAAACGCCTCAAGTCGGTGAAAGCTTTGACCTCATCTTCGCACTTGAAATGCCCAAAAACGCCAGCATCGCCGGCGGCATCCAACTTGAACTCAAAGAAAACATCCCGTCCTTCCACCTCGCTAAGCACACCGACGAAATGACGAATGGCACCACGGCCAATCCCTCCAACGTCGTCCGCCGCTTCTCGCTTTCTGTCCGATTCGATGCACCCTTCAAGGGGCCCATTCATTTCACGTTGAACGCCCCCATTCGCACGCGCATCGAACGCAAGATGGGGGCCTCAAGCTTCTCCTCCATCCAAACACGCCCCTTACGCGTGAAGGCCGCCCCCCTCAATTTGAATATCCTTCCTTTGCCGACCGAAAACCAACCAGCCGATTTCTCTGGCATCATCGCGAAAAAATTCCAACTCGCCGAAACTCTCGATCTCACACGCGTTGAAACAAACGATGTCGTCTCGATTTATTATCACCTCACAACGGATGGTTACGTGCCTTCTTCTTGGACGCCACCCGCGGTCGCCTATGAACAATCGCGTTCGCGTGAGAATGGCCAAATCATTTGGCGACGCTATTTTGTCGCGGACGGCGCTCAAGCAACGCCATCCTTTGAGGTTTGTTGGTACGATCCTGAGAAGAAGGAGTACCAGCGGAAAATCGTTGGCGGCACGCCTCTCACCTACATTCCAACCCCCTAACCGCGGCAGATGTGTCG
>CAVIVB010000037.1:0-9542 GCA_963645785.1 bacterium | reverse complement strand
GGTCAAGCACAGCTTGACCATCAGCGCTATTGGGTGTTTCCCAAGGTTTCGGGGGGGCGGCCCGGCCGCAGCGGAAAAGGGCACCCCGCACCCCTGCTTGAGGCAACCAAGGAGAATGCACTGAAGCGAAGCGGAGGGAACATTCGAGCGAAGTGAGAAGGGCGAGCAGGCGGGGCGACGGAGCGCCCCGCGGCAAAACGCGGGAAAGGGAGCGAGAAGTAAGGAAACAAGGAGAACGGGGACTTGCAGCCCCCGCGCCCCCGCGAAGGCAGGGCGGGGCTTTTGCCGCGAAAGGCAATAACCGCAAAGATAAGCGGGATGAACACACCGCGAAAAGCGACACAGGCGAAAGGCAATAACCATGGCGCGACAAAAAACACACACTAAAACAAAAGAAGAAAAGAAGAGAAAAGGAGAGAAAAAAATTCCATAAAAAGTGAAGAAGGGGGTTGAAATGTGGGCGGCGATATGGTATAATATAGTCCATTATGGCCGAAAAGTCTTCTTTGTCGAAAGTGGTATTGAAATCTGCCGGGATTTACTCCGACAGTGTGATTGTGCACATACTTGAACAGCGCGCGGCGAATCCTGGGATGGGGCTCGCGGAAGCGGCGGTGAAGTTTGGGGGCGTGAAGGAAATTGAGTTTTTGGAGGCGATTGGGAAGGCGCTGAAGATGGAGGTTGTCGACTTGGAAAAGCGGCAGCCGAATCCGACGGCGTTGACGAAGCTGGCGGCGAGTACGGTGTATCAATACAATGTGTTGCCGTTTGGGATGGATGAGACGACGTTGACGATTGTGGGGAGTGATCCGTTTGATACGGCCGCGGCAGATGGTTTGAAGTTGGCGACGGGTTTGAAGGTGCGGGTTTTATTGGCGCCGAAGGAAGTGATTGAGAAGGCCATCAAGAAGTATTACGGCGTCGGGGCGGATGCGATTGAGAAGATGATTGATGATGGGCGGTATTCGGTGGATGAGGATGCCGGGTCCATTACGAAGATTGACGTGAATGAGGATGGGGAAGAAGCGTCGATTGTGAAGTTTGTGAACCAGATTATTGCTGAGGCGGACAGGCAGGGGGCGACGGATATTCACATTGAGCCGCAGGAGACGGAATTGCGGATACGGTATCGGATTGATGGGATGCTGCATAAGGTAGATGTGCCGCCGCAATTGAACAGGTTGAAATCGGCGATTATTTCGCGTATTAAGGTGATGGCGAATTTGGATATTGCGGAAAAGCGCTTGCCGATGGATGGTCGAATTGGGATTCGGATTGGTGGGCAGGATATTGATATTCGTGTGTCGACGATGCCGGCGGCGTATGGTGAATCGGTGTCATTGCGATTGTTGGCGAAGAGCGGCAGTTTTGTGAAGATGGCGGATTTGGGGTTCAATGAGCGCGATTTTGGGGTGGTGAATAAGATTATTCACAGGCCGAATGGGATTTTCTTGGTGACGGGTCCGACGGGGTCGGGTAAATCGACGTCTTTGTATTCATTTTTGTCTGAAGTGAACACGATGGATGTGCGAATTATGACGGCGGAGGACCCGATTGAATACCACATGGCGGGGATTAACCAGGTGCAGATGCAGTCGGAGATTGGGATGACATTTGCGCGGGCGTTGAGGGCGTTTTTGCGTCAGGACCCGGACATTATCATGGTGGGTGAAATTCGTGACCGGGAGACGGCGGAGATTGCGATTAATGCGTCGTTGACGGGGCATATGGTATTTTCGACGTTGCATACGAATGATGCGGCGGGGGCGTTCCCGCGGTTGATTGATATGGGGGTGGAGCCGTTTTTGATTGCGTCGGCGGTGGCGGGCGTGATGGGGCAGCGGTTGTGCCGGAGGTTGTGTCCAAAGTGCATGAAAGAAGTGCCGCTGGACCGGAAATACTACACGTTGGATGTGCCGCCTGAGAAGGAGACGGTGTTTGAGCCGGTTGGGTGTGAGGCGTGCACGCGGACGGGGTACAAGGGGCGGCGGGCGCTATTTGAGGTGTTGGAGGTGGACGAGGATATTGAAGGGGCGATTGTGCGGCGTGAGAATGCGACGCAGATTCGGAATATGTCGTTGAAGAAGGGGATGAAGACGCTGCGGGAAGATGGTTGGGCGAAGGCATTTGCCGGTGTGACGAGTGTGAAGGAAATTATGCGCGTCACGGAAGAACAGTAAGGAGATTTGAGATGGCGATTATAGATGAGATAAAGGACAAGGTTCCGCCGCAGAATTTGGAGGCGGAGCGGGCGGTATTGGGCGCGATTTTGCTGGGGACGGCGGGTCGTGAGGGGGACCGTGTGATGGATTTGTGCATGACGAGCGGGGTGACGGTGGAGACGTTTTATGACGTGCGAAACCGCGAGATTTATGGGACGATGATGAAGCTTGTGCAATCGTCGACGGCGTTGGATTTGATTTCGCTGAGGGAGGCGCTGGTGACGGCTGGGAAGTATGAGGCGATAGGTGGGGCTGGGTATTTGCAGAGTTTGGTGGAGCAGGTGCCGACGACGGCGAATGCGGAATATTACATTTCGATTATTCGTGCGAAGCAGTTGCGGCGGGCGTTGATTGACCGGGCGATGAAGACGTTGGGGAATTGTTATGACGAGGGGAATAATCCGGATGCGCAGGCGGTATTGGGCGAGGCGGAGAAGGACTTTTTGGAGATTGGGATACGCGGGACGGAGGTTTTGGCGTGGGGGGATGCGATTCGGCAGAGTTATGAGAAGATTGACAAGTTGTTTGATTCGGATGGGAAGTCGCTGGAGGGGTTGGCGACGGGGTTGACGCATTTGGATGAGAAGTTGAGGGGATTGAAGCCGGCGGAAATGATTGTGATTGCGGCGCGGCCTTCGGTGGGAAAGACGTCGCTTGCGATGAATATTGCGGAAAGTTGCGCGCTGGGGCGGGATATGAACGATGTGCCGATTCGGAGCGATGGCGGGAAGAAGCATCCGGTGATGATTTTTTCGTTGGAAATGCCGACGGAGGCGTTGGCGCGGCGTATGATTTCTGGGCGGGCGCATGTGAATATGTGGCGGATTAATCGGGGGCTTTTTACGCGGAAGCAGCGGGCGGAATTGAGCGGGAATTTGATGAAGGCGTCGGAGGAATTGGGCGCGGCACCGATTTATGTGGATGATACGCCGGCGTTGGATGTGATGGATTTGCGGGCGCGGGCGCGGCGGGCGAAGAAGGCGCATGGGATTGAACTGATTGTGATTGACTATTTGCAGCTTTGTATGTGCAGTGCGGCGGCGCGGCATGCGAGCCGGCAGGTGGAAGTTTCGATGATTTCGCAGCAGATTAAGGCGATGGCGAAGGAGCTGAAGATTCCGGTGATTGTGCTGTCGCAGTTGTCGCGTGCGAATGAGCAGCGTGGGGATAAGACGGAGCGGCCGAAGTTGTCGGATTTGCGTGATTCGGGCGCGATTGAACAGGATGCGGACGTTGTATTTTTGTTGAGGCGGCCGTCGCGTACGCCGTCGGATAAGGAATCGGATGATTTGAGGTTGGCGATTATTGATGTGGCGAAGAATCGTAATGGCGAGACGGGGGAGGTGCGCGTCAATTTCGATGGGGAATACACGCGGTTTAGTGATCGTGAGCTTGAATCGAGCGGGGTGGAGAATGTGAAGACGAGCGAGCCGCCGCCGGAGCAAGGTGAATTTGTGGAGGATCCGAATTTATAAGGAGGGGCTATGGGCGAGATCATGAGCAATGTGGTATCACTTGTGGGGCGACCAAATACGGGGAAAAGCGCGCTTTTTAATCGAATTGCGCGCAAGCGGGTGGCGATTGTATTTGACCAGCCGGGTGTGACGCGGGACCGGGTGACGCGGGAAGTGGAGATTTTGGGGCGCAAGGTGATGCTTGTGGATACGGGCGGGATTGCGTTTGACCGTGCGGTGACGCATGATCCGCTTGATGATGAGACGCGTTCGCAGGCGGCGTTGGCGGTTGAGGATTCGGCGGTGTGTGTGATTGTGGTGGACGTGAAGGCGGGGATTTTGCCGCTTGATTTGGAAGTGATTCAGCGGGTGCGGGAATCGGGGGTGGCGTGTGTGATTGCGGCGAATAAGTGTGATACGGCTGCGGATGATTGGCGCGCGGCAGAATTTGAGCGGTTTGGATTGCCGGTGTATCCAATTTCGGCGGAGCATGGGCGCGGGATTGAGGATTTGTTGAAGGCGGTGACGGGGAATTTGGCGGAGGCGAGCGCGGCAGATTTGGCGGTGAGGCCGCTGAGGGTCGCGATTGTGGGGCGGCCGAATGCGGGGAAGAGTTCGTATGTGAATCGGCTTTTAAATGCGCCGCGGGTGATTGTGTCGGAGATTCCGGGGACGACGCGGGATGCGGTGGAAGTGCCGTTTACGATTGGGTCGGGGCCAGATGCGCGGCACTATATGCTGGTGGACACGGCGGGGATGAAGCCGCATACGAAGATGTCGAAGACGTCCGTTGATAATTTTTCGTTGTTTCGTTCGGAGGCGGCGATTGAGGAGGCGGATGTGGTGTTGTTGGTGTTGGACCCGACGCTGGGGCCGACGATGCAGGATAAGCGGATTGCGGGGAAGATTCTCGATGCGCATCGGGCGTGCGTTATTTTGATGAACAAGTGGGATTTGGCACAGGCGCAGGGGATGGATGAGAAGGGGGCGACAGAGGCCTTGCGGGCGATGATGCCGTTTTTGTCGTTTGCGCCGATTGTGTTTTGTTCGAACAAGTCGGGGTATAACATACGGCGGTCGGTGGAGGCGATTGATCGTGCGGCGGCGTCGGCTGGGATGAGGTTGCCGACGGGGATGTTGAATCGTGTGATTGAGGTGGCGACGAAGAAGACGTTGTCGCCGATGGTGAAGGGGAAGCGGCTGAAGATTTATTATGGGTTGCAGGTGTCGACAAATCCGCAGACGATACGGCTATTTGTGAATAATCCGAAGTTGGTGACGCCGGCGTATTTGTCGTACATTGAGAGGCGGCTGAGGGAGCGGTTTGGATTGGAAGGGGCGCCGGTGAGGATTTTCTTGAAGGCGCGGTCGCGTAAGGATGGTGGGACAGTGGGGCATAAAAGTGCCGCGGAAGTAGGAGAGGAGTAGGGTATGGCAGAGAATGAGAAGAAGCATATTGCGTTGCCTTTGAAGTATCGACCGATGACATTTGATGATGTCGTTGGGCAGGCGCATGTGGTGACGACGTTGCGGCATGCGATTGAGGCGCAACGGATTGCGAATGCGTATTTGTTTATTGGGCCGCGCGGGATTGGTAAGACGACGTTGTCGCGTATTTTTGCGAAGGCGCTCAACTGTCAGCATCCGAATGGAGTGGAGCCGTGCGGGGAATGTACGAACTGCAAGGAGATTGCCGCGGGGCGGTCGTTGGATGTGATTGAGTTGGACGCGGCGAGCCACAATAAGGTAGAGGACGTCAAGCCGATTATGGAGTCGGTGCAGTTTATGCCGACGTCATCGAAGTATAAGATTTACATCATTGACGAATGCCACATGCTGACGAACGCGGCGTGGAATGCCTTGTTGAAGACGCTTGAGGAGCCGCCACCGTATGTGAGGTTTATTTTTGCGACGACGGAAGGTGAGAAGGTCCTCGCGACAATTATTTCGCGGTGTCAGCGGTTTGACTTGCGGCGGATTCAGACGAATGATATTGTGTCGCGGCTGAAGCATGTGTGCGAAGGCGAGGGAATTGACGCGGAGGAAGATGCGCTTCTTGCGATTGCGCGTGGGGCGGAAGGCGGGATGCGTGATGCGTTGTCGTCGCTTGACCAGTTGATTTCGTTTTGTGGGAATAAGGTGCGCGAGGAAGATGCGCTGGGGGTGTTTGGGTTGGTGAGCCGGTCGGCGTTGGAAGGTTTGGCCGCGGCAATTTTGAAGGGCGATACCGCGGCGATTTTGCAGGCGATTGAGACGTTTGATTCGGCGGGGAAGAACATGCGGCGGCTGTCGGCGGAATTGCTTCAATACTTTCGCAATATGGTGGTGGTGCAGGCGCTGGGGGCGAATGCATCGTCCTTGGCCGCGACGCCGGACCAGATTAAGGTTTTGGTGGAGCAGAGCAAGCTTGTGGATGCGGGACGCGTCTTTCGTGTGTGCGACCAGATTGCGGAGATGGAAGATAAACTTCGCTATTCGTTGAGCGTGCGGACGTTGATTGAGATGTCGCTAATACGGGCGAGCCGGATTGCGACGACGGCGACGATTGAAGAATTGATGCGGGCGGTGAAGGCCCTCAAGGAAGGGGGCGCGGTGACGCTTCCAGAGGCGGGAAAAAGTGCCGCGGTCGAGGCGCCGAAACCTGTTGCACCACCGCCACCACCGGCTACGCCTGCCCCTGTCGCGCCGAAGCCTGCGACGCGGCGGCATGTGTTGCCAAGCTTGTCCCCGGAACCTGCGAGCGCGCCAAAGAAAAGTGCCGCGGTTGAGCCGCCTGCGCCGGCACCGGCGGCGAAGCGTCCCGTGGATGATGCGCGGCGTAAAGAATTGATGGATGATCCTGTTTTGGTTTCTGTGATTGAAGCCTTGCCAGGATCGCAAATCATTGACATAAAAGGAGGTAAATAAAATGCTGAATTGTGCATGGTTGTGGATTTATGCGGGCGCGATTTTGATGTTGCTTGAACTCGTCTCGCCTGGATTCGTAATTTTCTTCTTTGGGCTTTCTGCCGCGACGGTGGGGCTGTGTCGCTTTGCGCTAGGAGACCTATTTACGACGACGTGGCAGCTTGCGGCATTTTCCGCTTTTTCGATTTTGTATCTGATCTTCTTGCGGAGGTGGATGACGAATTTGTTTAGTGGTAAGAGCGAGCGCGCGGCGGTTGATTTTGATAATGAATCGGTTGGGCGTCTGGGGACGATTACGGAAGAGATCAAGCCACCGCTGACGGGACGCGTGATGATTGGCGATGCGGAATGGACGGCCGCGGCAGATGTGCCGCTTGCGGTTGGCACGAATGTCAAAGTTGTTTCGCAAACAAATCTGACAATGAAAGTGGAGGCGGTATGAAGCGTATATTCCTTTTTATTCTGACGAACCTGGCGGTGTTGTTCACCCTCGGTTTGGTGACGAACATCCTGTGTTGGTTTTGCGGCGAAAGTGTCGCGGAAGTGGTGGGACCTGAATGGGCGGGACTTGCCATTCTTGCCTTTGTTTATGGCTTCATCGGCGCGATTATTTCGCTTCTCCTTTCGAAGCCGATTGCAAAGTTTGCGTGCCGCGCGAAAGTGATTAATGGCACGGAAGGCGAAGCTGAACGTTGGCTTGTGACGACGGTGGAAGATCTTGCGCGCCGGGCGAATGTGAAGACGCCGGAAGTCGCGATTTATCCGGGTCCAGCCAATGCATTTGCGACGGGCGCCTTTCGCAATCATGCGCTCGTGGCGGTTTCGACCGACATCATGGCACAGATGACGCGCGAAGAATTGCGTGCGGTCCTTGGACATGAAATGAGCCATGTTGCGAATGGCGATATGGTGACGCTTACATTGATTCAAGGCGTCCTCAATGCGTTTGTGATTTTCTTTTCGCGCGCGTTTGCACGCATTGCGGCGGGTGGCAACGGGAATAACCGCCGCGGAGTGGATCCGCTTGTCTACTTCCTTGTTGTGATGCTTCTCGATTTGGTGCTTGGGATTCTCGCGTCGCTCATCGTGTGTGCGTTTTCGCGCAAGAGGGAATATGCCGCGGATGCGGGCTCGGCGAGGTTGCTAGGGACGCCGTCTTCGATGATTGCCGCGTTGCGGAGGCTAGGGAGTTTGAAGCCGGGCGTTTTGCCAGATTCGCTTCGTGCGATGGGCATTGCGGAAGGCAAGAAGAAAACCTCGCTTTGGGCGACGCATCCATCTTTGGAAGATCGCATCAACGCCTTGCAGAACTTGGGCATCGAAGCATTCAACTAATTCAAGATGCCACGCGTCGGACATTTGATTTTGGGGCTTTTTCTCGCGCTCGTATCGGTCGCGGCATTTGCTTCCACATTTGTTTTTGGCGCGGCACTTACGAAGCGGTATGGGGTTGATCCGCTGATTCTTTCGAGCTTGCGTTTTATTTTGGCGGGGGCGGTTTTGTTTGCGTTTGAATGTACGCGAGCGCAAAGTCGGGCGCGGCTATTTTCGTTGACGAAAAAGGATTGGCTCAACCTTGCGTGGGTCGGGCCGATTGGGACATGCGTGATGGCGTGGTGCGTTTTCAAGGGGTGTTCGCTGGTGAGCACAGCGAATGCATCTATGGCCGATGCGCTGACGCCGCTGATGATTTTTATTGTGGGGGCCCTTCGCACACGCCACATGGATGGACGTGAGTGGATTGGGCTTATTTGCGGATTCATTGGCGTCTTGCTGGTCATTCAAATTGTGACGGCGAATGGGGTGCAGTTGGAAGCGTATTCGTGGGGCGATGTGTTTGTTTTCTTTGCCGCTTTGACGTGGGGAATTTATACGGTGTATGGGCGCGCGCCGATTGCACGGATGGGCTCGAGCGTCTTTTCAACTTGGACGATGTTGATTGGTGGAATTTTTGCCGCGGCGGTGTTGCCATTTGCGAAGGTCGCATGGCCGACGACGATGCACGCGTGGCTTTTGATTGTGGGGCTGGGGCTTGTCGCGACACTTCTTCCATTCTGGACATGGAACGCCGCGCAGAAGTATTTACCGATGTCGGTCTTGGGCGTGAGTGCGTACTTTACGCCGGTCTTTGCGGTGGGGCTTGCGATTTTCTTTTTGGATGAACATGCGACGGCGCTTCAGTGGATTGGGACATTCTTCATCATTGCTTCGGCGTTGGTGGAAACGCATACAAAGGAAAGGAGTCGGAACTAATGGCGGAAGAAATTCTTCTCGTGGATGATGTCGCGGCGATTCGGCATTCATTTGGTTCGGTGCTTCAAGGCGAGGGGTATGTTGTTCGGAAGGCGCGCGATGGGGATGAGGCATTGACGGCCGTCAAAGAAAAGCTCCCGGACCTTATTTTATTGGATGTGGATATGCCGCGGAAGAATGGTTTTGCGGCGTGCAAGGAGATGCGTGCGCTAGGCGTGACGCGGCCGATTATCTTTTTGTCGGCGAGCCTATCGGAATGCGATGAGGTGCGTGCGCTGGCGGAAGGTGCCGATGATTTCATTAAGAAGACAGATTCGCAATCCATTATTCTCGCACGGATTCGCCGCGCGCTTGAACGCAAACAGCAGGTTGAGTCTTCCATTGAAACCGCGGCAGTTTCGCCGCGCATGGTGACGTTGAACGGCGTCACAATCGATTTCGATCGCCTAACGGTCAAGAATGAAAACCTTGTCGAGCGTCTCACCAAGACGGAAGGTGATTTCCTTTGGCTCCTTTATTCGCAGCACGGGCAAGTCGTGAGCTATGATGAGATCTTTGAGATTTTGCGCGGCAGTGGATACATTGGGGACGATCGCACGTTGCATGTTTACATGGTGCACCTTCGTAAGAAACTGGGCGCGGCCGCAGACGCTCTCAAGAATTACCGCGGCATGGGCTATAGTCTCGAAATTCCACACTCATGAAT
>CAVIVB010000036.1:0-9578 GCA_963645785.1 bacterium | reverse complement strand
ACTTTTGGGAGGGGGCGCGGCAGATTTGGTGGGGGTTTGGTGGGGAAAAGTGCCGCGGAGAGGAGAGGGTGAAAAAGGGGTGAAATGGGGGAATTGGCGAAAGAGGGGTCAAAAGGGGGTTAAAAGGGGTCGGAGAAATGTTGCAAAAAAGCGAATGGAGAAAAGAATATCTATTCAAAAAGAAAGAAAGTTAAAATAGATACTTGACTAGCGATTGAAAAAAGTGTATACTATACGCCCATCAAGCCTAGAGAAGGTACTTTGGGCGAGGCAAACCGAGCTGGGGGAAACCTTGGTGAGGCAAGTGAGCCTGGAGAGCAATCTTTGGGTGGTACAAAAAATAGAAAGTAGTAAGTTATGGAAAGCGCAACAAAACCCGCTGAGGCTGTTGACAACGGTCTTGCGGAACTCGAAGAAACACTTGCGCGCGTGAAAGCGGCGCAGAAAAAGTACGCGTCGTACTCGCAAGAGCAGGTGGACGCGATATTCAAGGCCGCGGCATTGGCCGCGAACCGGGCGCGTATTCCGCTCGCCAAGATGGCCGTTGAAGAGACGGGCATGGGTGTTGTGGAAGACAAGGTGATCAAGAATCACTTCGCTTCTGAATACATCTACAACGCATATAAGAATGTGCGTACGTGCGGTGTTTTGGAACGTGATGAGGCGATGGGGATTGAGAAGATAGCTGAGCCGATTGGTGTGATTGGCGCGGTGATTCCGACGACGAACCCGACCTCGACGGCGATATTCAAATCGTTGTTGGCGATTAAGACGCGGAACGGGATTATGATTAGTCCGCATCCGAGAGCGAAGAAGTCGACGATTGCGGCGGCGAAGGTTGTGTTGGACGCGGCCGTTGCGGCTGGAGCGCCGGAAGGCTTGATTGCATGGATTGACCAGCCGAGCTTGCCGAAGACGAACATGTTGATGCGCGATGCGGACATTATTCTGGCGACGGGTGGTCCTGGCATGGTGAAGGCGGCTTACAGTTCGGGTACGCCGGCTGTTGGTGTGGGCGCGGGCAATACGCCGGCGATCATTGATGAGACGGCTGATTTGACGCTGGCGGTGAGCTCCATCATTCATTCGAAGACGTTTGATAATGGTATGATTTGCGCGTCTGAGCAGAGCGTGATTATTCACGATGCTGTGTATGACGAGGCGAAGGCGTTGTTCCGGAAGATGGGTTGCCATTTGTTGAGCGCGGCGGAATTGGAAAAGACGCGTAAGACCATCCTTATTAATGGTGCGCTGAACGCGAAGATTGTCGGTCAGAAGCCGGTGACGATTGCGAAGTTGGCGGGCTTTGAGGTTCCTGCGGACACGAAGATTTTGATTGGCGAAGTTGAGAGCGTGGACTTGAGTGAAGAGTTTGCGCACGAGAAGCTGTCGCCGGTCTTGGCGATGTATCGCGCGAAGGACATTCAGGATGCGTTTGCGAAGGCTGAACGTTTGATCGCGGACGGCGGCTTTGGTCACACGAGCTCGATTTATCTCGACCCGGTGACAGAGACGGCGAAGTTGCAAGAGTTCGAATCGCGCATGAAGACGTGCCGTATTCTTGTGAACACACCGAGCTCGCAAGGCGGCATTGGTGATTTGTACAACTTTGCGCTGCGGCCGTCGCTCACCTTGGGGTGCGGCAGCTGGGGCGGCAACTCCGTTTCGGAGAACGTTGGAGTAAAACATTTGATCAACATCAAGACAGTGGCAATGAGAAGGGAAAACATGCTGTGGTTCCGCGCGCCTGAGAAGGTGTACCAGAAGAAGGGGTGCCTCGCGGTGGCGCTTCGTGAACTTGGCGAAGTGATGGGCAAGAAGAAAGCGTTCATCGTGACGGATTCCTTCTTGTACGCGAATGGCTACACGAAGCCGATTGAGAAGTCGCTCGAGAAGCAGGGGATTATGTTCACGACGTTCTCGAACGTGGCGCCTGATCCGACCTTGGCGTGTGCGAAGGAAGGCGCGAAGTTGATGGCGTCTTTCAAGCCGGACACGATCATTGCGGTTGGTGGCGGCAGTGCGATGGACGCGGCGAAAATTATGTGGGTCCTTTATGAACATCCGGAAGTGGACTTCCAGGACATGGCGATGCGCTTTATGGATATTCGTAAGCGTGTTTACACGTTCCCGAAGATGGGCGAGAAGGCTTACTACATTGCGGTGCCGACGTCGGCTGGTACGGGTTCTGAAGTGACGCCGTTCGCGGTGATTACGGATGAGAAGACGGGCGTCAAGTATCCGCTTGCGGACTATGAGTTGATGCCGAAGATGGCGATTGTTGATGCGGATATGCAGATGAGCGCGCCTCCGGGATTGACGAGCGCATCGGGCATTGATGCGGTGTCGCACGCGCTTGAGGCGTATGCTTCAATGATGGCGACGGACTATACAGATGGTTTGGCGATTCGCGCGTTGCAGACGATCTTCGAATATCTGCCGCAGTGCTATGACGCGGCGGTGACGAAGGTGCCGAATCCGAAGGCGCGTGAGAAGATGGCCAACGCGGCGACGATGGCGGGCATGGCGTTCGCGAATGCGTTCTTGGGTGTGATGCACTCGATGGCGCACAAGTTGGGCGCGTTCCACCACATTCCGCACGGCATTGCCAATGCGTTGATGATGGAAGAGGTGCTTCGTTTCAATGCGGATCCTGTGCCGCGGAAGATGGGCACGTTCCCGCAGTACGATCACCCGCATACGTTGGAGCGCTACCTCGAGATTGCTGACGAGCTTGGCATCAAGGGCAAGTCCAAGGGCGAGCAGTTCAATAACTTGATCCAGGCCATTCGTGACCTCCAGAAGCGTATTGGCATCAAGCCGACGATTCGCGATTACGTCCCGGATGAAAAGGACTTCCTCGCTCGTCTCGACGCGATGGTGGAGCAGGCTTTCGATGACCAGTGCACGGGCGCGAATCCGCGCTATCCGCTGATGTCGGAGATCAAGCAGATGTACTTGAACGCCTATTATGGCAAGCATGAGAACGTCTAATAAGGAAGGAGAATAATCATGGCAAGAACAGCAAAAGTTGCAAAGAGCGCGAAGGCCGCGAAGGTGGCCGCGCCGAAGGCTGTCAAGGCGCCGCGCGTGGTCAAGGCGGGCGTGTTGATGGAGCGCACGGACAAGGTTGTCACCCGTGATAAAGACACGGTGTTGAAGATCTTTGGGCCGAGCTACAAGGTCAGCGCGATTCTGAACGAAGCGATGAATGAAGCGCGTGCCGCGGAGACGGGGTTGCCTGTTGCCAAGGTGCTCGAAGTTTTGAAGCTTCGTGATCACTGGTGCATTCGTCGTGAATTCATTGAAGGCAAGACGCTTGCTGAGGCGATCAATTCGGACCGCAAGAATCTGACGAAGTACTTGAAGGAATTTGTCGCGATTCAGTGCGCGATTTTCCACAAGACGTCGGAGCGCATGGGCAATTTGAACGACAAGCTCGACAGCCAGATTTCGGCGTCGCCTTTGCCGAAGGAAACGCGCTATGACTTGCACATGAAGTTGCAGTCCATGCCGCGCGGCAAATCGCTTTGCCACGGCGACTTCAACCCGTCGAACGTGATCATCACCCCGAAGGGCGATTGGCGCGTCATTGACTGGAGCCATGTGCGGTTGGGCGATCCGCTTGCGGACGTTGCGCGCACGTACCTCCTCTTCTGGCTTTCGGGCCATGTGGCGGCGGCGGAGAAGTATATGACGCTGGCGTGTGATGCGCTCAAGGCCAAGGTTCCGGACGTTCAGAAGTGGTTGCCGATCGTGGCCGCGGCAGAATCCTCGAAGGAACAGTCTCCGAAGAATCACGAGCTCTTGCTCCACTGGGCGAGCGTCGTGGATTACGAATAAGGTTTGGACCTTTTCGCAGAAGGAGCCACGTGTCGCTTGGCGCGCGGCTCCTTTCCGCTTGTTCATGGAAATGTGGTCGCGTGAAAAAGCTAAATTTTCTACTAGCTTTTTGCGCTGAAAAATGGTATACTATGCGGCCTTGATACAGAGGACTAGAAACTTATGCAGATTCAGATTCTCAAATCGAAGCTTCATCGCATTCGTGTGACGGAAGCGTGCCTTGATTATGAAGGCTCGCTGACGCTTGATCCTGACGACATGGAAGCCGTCGGAATCATGCCGTATGAAAAGATTCTTGTCGCGGACGTGGAGAACGGGAATCGGTTTGAGACGTATGCGATTTGTGGCAAGCGCGGCAGTCATGTGTGTTGTTTGAATGGTGCGGCGGCGCATCAAGGCAAGGTGGGCGACCGCGTGATTGTGATGGCGTTTGCGCTCGCGACGCTTGAAGAAGCCCAAGGCTGGACCCCGAAGGTCAAGCATTTCTAAGAACCTTTTTATACGCCCCCTGTAAAATGCGCGATAAACTCGGGACGGGATGTAAAATTTTTCACTTCCCTAGGCGCGGCAAAAGTGCCGCGGAGGGTGTTTTATTCTTTTGGCACGCTCTGTGCTTTCCCTTTCGCTGTATGAACAATTGGATGCGAGACGTCTTGTCTTTGGAAACGCGCGCTGGGCTGTTCCCGTGCGCACGCCATCCTTTTGGGCATCAGCAAAACTAAAACCACAAATACTAAAGGAACAAAAAACAATGAAACCGTCTACATTCACTTCTTTCGCGTGTGCCTTTGCGCTCACGACGACGACGACCCTTTTCGCCGCGCAGGAACAATCTGCCGCGCAAGAAGCCGCCCCCGAAACTGCCGCGGAAGGTTGGCACTACGATCCCGGTTCGGGCCTCTCCTATGGTGAGGTGCCCATCGTCACGGCCTCCTTCTCCCTCGCGTTCGATTCGAAGTACCTGAGCTATGGCCTTGCCGATAATAACGAGCCCATCCTTACGCCTTCGGCCGAAATCACCCTCGCCGATTGGCTAACCTTCTCCGTCTCCTCCATCTTTGACATGACGAAGTATGGCCGCAAGCGCGTGGACGAGGAAGAAATTTACTGTAACCGCGCGGGCAAATACGTTGAGCTCGACCCCGGCGTTTCAATCGGCCATGCGTTCAGTCCAGACGATTATGATTGGCTGCCAACGACGATTGAATTCTCGATTGGCTACATGTACGAATATCATCCGCGGTCGTATAACACCGCCGATGCCGATACGCAATTCATCACATTCGATATCTCGCTTCCGGACCTTTGGTTGGAGCCGACCTTTTCCTATGAACGCGACATCGACCGCGATGATGGCACGTACCTCAACCTCGAACTCGGCCACACGTTTGAATTGTGCGAAACGTTCTCGCTCCGTCCATCCATCGCGCAAGGTCTCGGCAATACCCAACGCGTCAAGGGCTACCTCACAAATCACCATACGGAAGAACCCCTCGACCATGGCGGGCTGATGGATACATGCATCAAGCTTGACGCGGAATGGGCCTTGACCGATTGGCTCACGCTTGGTGGCTACATTGCCTATTCGGATTATATCTTTGACCAGAAGATGCGCGATGCGGCGCGTGATTACGAAGCCAGCGGCAAGTGGGACCACAGCTATCAATTCATCTGTGGCCTTTCCGTAACGGCGACATTCTAAGATTTTTGTATAGCATGAACCTCTGAGCGCGGCAGAAATGCCGCGCTTTTTTGTCAGAGAGGACTGAAAAGGGAATAGAGCCATAGGTCAACATGGTGTTGAGACTGCGTGGGGAGAGTGGTGGTAAAAGAGTTAAAGAAGTGTTGATAAAAAATTAAGATTTGTTTAGGGGAATGGTCAACACAGAGTGTGCTAGAATATGCGATAATATGTGCGTACCTACGAAAAGGAGGTTTGAAATGTTGGCAAAATGTTATAGTGGCGCGATTAGCGGTGTGGACGCTCGGACAGTCGAGATAGAAGTATTCTCGGCTGCTGGGGCGAGTTCGTTCGCGATTGTGGGCTTGCCTGACCAGGCTGTGAGGGAGGCGAAGGACCGTGTGACGACGGCGGTGAAGAACTCGGGTTTTACCTCGAAGAAGGAGTTTGCCTTGACGGTGAATTTGGCGCCGGCGGATGTGCGTAAGGAGGGGCCGATCTATGATTTGCCGATTGCGATTTGCCTTTTGGCGGCGACGGCGCGGTTGGCGAATGAGAGGTTGAATGAATATGGGATGGTAGGAGAGTTGGCCCTTTCGGGGGAGGTGCGCAAGGTGCGCGGGGTGTTGCCGATTGTGATGGAGATGAAGCGGCTTCAGAAGAAGGCGATTCTTGTCCCGGCGGGGAACGTGGAAGAGGCGAGTGTCGTAAAAGGGATTGATGTGATACCGGTGCGGACGCTGCGGGAGGCGGCAATGTATTTATCAGGCGAGATTGAGATTTTGCCGCGGGTGACGGATCTCGCCGAGCGGGTGGAGCGAGACGTGCAAGGCGGGGAGGACTTTGCGGATGTGAAGGGGCAGGCGATGATTACGCGTGCGGTGGAGGTGGCGGTTGCGGGTGGGCACAACATCTTGATGATTGGCTCGCCGGGGTCGGGCAAGACGATGATTGCGCGGCGGATTCCATCGATCTTGCCACCGCTCACAGTGGAGGAGGCGTTGGAGGTTTCGCGGATACATTCGGTGGCGGGCGAGGCGAAAGGCGGTGGACGTTTTGTGACGCGGCGGCCGTTTCGCGCGCCGCACCATACGGTTAGTTCGATTGGTTTATTAGGCGGTGGGTCGCATCCGATGCCGGGGGAAGTGTCGCTTGCGCACCGCGGCGTTTTGTTTTTGGATGAGTTTGCTGAGTTTCCGCGGCAGGCGTTGGAAGTTTTGCGGCAGCCGCTCGAGGATGGGCATGTGGGGGTGTCGCGTGCGGCGGCGGCGCAAGATTACCCCTCGCGGTTTATGCTTGTGGCGGCGATGAACCCGTGCCCATGCGGGTATTATAACGATCCGGCGCATGAATGTCGGTGCACGCAATCGCAGATTTTACGGTATCAGCGGCGGGTTTCGGGACCACTTCTGGATCGTATTGACATTCAAGTTGGCGTGAGCGCGGTGCCGTTCAAGGAGTTGATGGAGGCGCGTCCGGGGCGTTCGAGCGCCCAGATGCGCGCGGAGGTTTTACGTGCGCGGCGGCTTCAAGCAGAGCGGTATCGGGACATGCCGGGAATCTTGACAAATGCGGATGTGAAGAGCCGTGATTTGCCGGTCGTGTGCCGGATGGATTTAGCCGCGCAAGAGAATTTGCGGCGGATGATTGAGCGGCTTAATTTGTCGGCGCGGGCGTATGATCGCATCTTGCGAGTGGCGCGGACGATTGCGGATTTGCGCGGTGGGGAGAGGGTTGAGGAGATGGATGTGATGGAGGCGGCGGGGTATCGCCAGCTGGACGAAGAAGCGCATCATTTTTGGGTGTGATACGTTTCGTGCCCACCATTAATAAAGAACAAATAAAATAAAGGAACAAAACTATGAATGGAACAAGTAGGACAAATTACATGACACAAAAGGATCAGCCCGACTTCGCGATCTACCATCCGAATGGGAATGGAACGGGTTGTGCATTTCGTATGAAATTGCATCCGGCGTGTGTGGATCGTGATGGGTGCATCATGATGGAGCTCGCGAAGCAGAATTCGGTCGGGAGTCATCAGGGTGCGGTGACGACGTATCCGACGTTTGATTGGAAGAACAAAGTGTCGGTCAAGTTGGATTTTGCGGATATTTGCAAGATGATCCAGGTCTTGCGCGGCACGTCAGAAGGGCTTGAGCGAGGCAGGGGGCTGTTTCATCGGTCGGCTAAGTTTGCGACGAAAATTATGCTCAAGCATGTTGCGGAATCGGTCGAAGGTTTTGTGCTTGGTGTCTATCGGACGCCAGCTTTGAAGACGGCGTCGGCCTCCGAGCAAAGTGCGCGGATTTTTCTCACGACGTGGGAGGCGTTGGGGATTGCGCTCGCGTTTGAGAATTCGATTGGCGTGATTTGCTTTGGTATTCCCAAAGTGGTGGGGGCACAAAGTGCCGCGGCGTCGATGATGGAGGGAGGGCGCGATGTTCCAGCTGCCTAAACTTCGTGGGATATTTGCCGCGTGGGGTGGAAAGGGAGTGCTCATGGGCGCGGCGAATATTGGCGTCATGCATGGTGCGTGGGGCGAAGAGGTGGCCTCTGAAGCGTTGCGGCGTAAGGGCTACAAGATTTTGGCGCGCAATGCTCGCCCATGCGCGTGGGATCGGCGGCTCGAGATTGATATTGTTGCATACGATCGCGAGACGGATACGCTCACGTTTGTGGAGGTCAAGCAACACGCGCAGCATGTGCCGTGTGAGACGCGATTGAGAAGTGTGAACGCACGCAAGAAGCGGCTTCTTAAGGTTGCGTGTAATACGTGGCGCAAGCTTCACCACTGGGCGGGGAGCTACCGTTTTGACGTGATACAAGTCTTTGGTGTGCCAGGGCAAAGCGTGCCAGAGGTGGATCATCTTCGCCACGTCAACTTATTTACCTCACCCACTCGAGTGGTTAATTGGGAAAGCTAAAAAGGCATCTAAAGCGAAAGGCGGTGTATATGTATATGAAACGAAAGTGCGTGTTTTATGGGTGGGATCGCGAACCGTTGACGGAGCGACATGTTCAGGCCATCTGGTACGATTGGGCGTTGCGTCCCAAGGGCTTGCTTACGTCCGAGGGGGAAGAGGTGGAAGTCGTGTATCCAGGGGATTGGAATTTGGCCGCGGGGCCTGACTTTCGGCATGCGGTTCTTGAGATTGGGCCCGAGCATCGACGTGTGACGGGAGACGTGGAAGTGCACTTAAGTCCACTTGATTGGGAGGCGCATGGGCATGGTGGGGATCCGGCTTATAAGAATGTGATTGCGCATGTGACGTGGCTATCTGGGCCTCGGCCTGCGTCTTTGCCGCCGGGTACCGCGACGATTTGGGTGGGGCAACATCTTGCCACGAATCCGCGCTTTTCGCCTGACATTGTGGATTTGGATGCGTATCCATTCGCGCGGTTGCCTGAGAATGAACGGCCCTGCTACCATCTGTTCAAGGGGCATTTGGGGTTGGCGGCGGAGGTGCTGGCATCTGCGGGGGCGTGTCGTTTGCAAATTAAGGCGGACCGGATCGGGCGGCTTTTGGCGGGGGGCGAGCGCGCGCAAGTCTTTTATGAGGAGTTGATGGCGGCGTTTGGGTATCGAAAGAACACGGAGGGGTTTCGTTCGGTCGCGCGCGCCGTGCCCATTTCGGTTTTGCAAGCGGAGCCAGAGAATGCGGCCGCGGCATTTTTGACGGCGGCTGGTTTCACCGAATGGAATCGCGCCAATATCCGTCCAAATAATCAGCCCGAGGTCCGCTTGAAAGCCGCGGCAGATTTGCTCACGCAGACCCCAGCCTTGCAATTGATTGATATGGATGACTTTTCACCTGAAGGTTATCAGGAAATGCTGAAGATATTGACAAAAGGAGGGCATCTTGGCAAAGGACGCGCCGCGGCAGTTCTTGCCAATGTGATTACTCCGCTTGCGCTCGCCGAAGGGCGTATTGGGTCCGTTCCAGATTGGTTGCCGCCCGAGGATATTTCCTCGCCCGTCCGATTGACCGCGTTTCGCTTGTTTGGGCGTGATCATAACCCCGCGGCACTTTATGCGACGAATGGACTTTTC
>CAVIVB010000035.1:0-9842 GCA_963645785.1 bacterium | reverse complement strand
CTACGGAAGAGACGACCGATGAACGGCAAGTCGCCCAAGAACGGAACCTTATCATCCATCGCCTTACGCTGTTCCGTAATGAGGCCGCCCATCACAATCGTCGCACCCGGGTAAATCGAAACGCTCGAAACAATGGAGCGGACATGGAAGAACGGCTGTTCCATCGGGGCATCATAATAGGTGATATTGTCCTTGCCAGTCAAGTTGCCCATCGCCGCCGTGGCCGAATCCATCAAGTTTTCCGTGAAGGCCTGCTTCGCCGTTTCGGTGAGGTTTGCGCCAATCGTCGTGAGCGCCGTGCTGAGACCGGTGAAGATTTCACCAATACCTTCGAAGGATTGCATCGAGCTGTTGCCCGTGAACGGAATCTTCATACCGTAGTTCTTCCAGGTCGGTTCATCGACGACCTTCGTATCAAGCTTGAGGTCAATGAGGTTACCGTCATCGGTGAGGGTCGGGGTCGCGGCCAAAATGACGCCGACTTCACGCATCGTGAAGGACTGCGGTTCGACGACCGCGAGAATGGCGCTCTGGCTGGAGCCCGAAGAACTCGAACCCGAAGAGGAGCTCGACTGGAGCTGCACATCGTAGTCGGTCGGGTAAATGTATTCCGTGACGACCTTGATGACAGCTTCCTCGCCTGGGCGCGTCAAAACTTTTGGCGCGGAGAGGAGGTCCGTATCGCTACGCTGCGAGAGCATGTGAAGAATCATCGAAAGATCCGCCGTGCCGAGGTAGGCATTCAAGCGCATGAACTGGTCGTTATTGGAAGCTTCGCTACCCGAGATGTGGTTGCCGACCGTGGAGAGGTAACGGTTTCCATTCGAGTAATCGGATGTGCCACCAAACGCGCCAACGCCAATGTTACGATCGTAGCCACCCTTCGTCCACTTAGACGCCGTTGTTGCGCCATCCACATAGGTCTCGCTAACCGTCGTCTGCTTGACAATTTGCGAGCTACCCGAAACACCACCATCCGTTGGCATCTCTGTTGTGGTCGAAGTCTTCGTGACCGTCGTGCCGCCTTCGGTCGTGGTTTGATAACCCGCGCCCGAAACGCCGAGCCACTTCCCGAGCTTATTGCCGAGGTTCAAGTTGTAATCGCTATTCAAGATCCACTCAAAGCCAAGCGAGTTGAGGTCTTCCTGGCAAACTTCCACGAAGCGCGCTTCAATCTCGATGAGCTTCTGATCAACATTCAATTCGGTCAAAGCCTTTTCAAGCTCGGCGAGGTTGTCGTAATTTTTGACGCGGAGCTTACCAATCGTCTTAATATAGAGGATGGAGCTGCCTTCTGGCCACTGCACGCCCATGAGCGAGAAGAATTCCTTCCAGTCGCGCTCATTATTTTCGCCATCATCATCACTCGACGACGAACTGTTGTTGGAGCCAAAGCCGCCCGCCTTCATCGTCTTCATGTCTTCAGACGCGCTGCCCATACGTTCCAAGAACGCCGCGACGACTGGATAACTACGCGTAATCATCTCATCCGTCGACATGTCCTTTGGCATGACCATGACGATCGGACCCTGAACTTTGAACTTGAAGTTGACCGCATCGCACACGAGCTTCAAGGCGTCATAGAACGTGACGTCGCTTGCCGTAATCATCGGAATGACTGGAACGCCCACCTGCGCTTGGGTCTGTTCGCTTTCATTCTCGGACGCAAAGCCGCCATCATCCTCAGCATTGGGATCTGCCGCGGCTTGAGAGTGCAACGTCTCCTTCGTCTTGAGAACAAAGTTGAAGCCGCGCTTTTCAATTGGGATATCCGGATGATCGAAATCCTTCGAAGCGCCGCGGAACCATTCCACCGCATCAATGATGGTGGCCGGCGGCTTGAACGAAATCGTGGGAAGACGAATCTCACGCATACGCTGGATAATCTGCTGTTCCTGCGTGCGTTCGGGGTCTTCATTCACCGGACGCTTGAGCGTCGTCGAGGTGAATTCATCAAGGCCACGCGCGTTCGGTGCGTAGACCGGACGCCAAGCCTTCGTCACATCCGCAATCATCGCGCGGCGTGTGATGTCAAATTCCTGATTGAGAATCACCTGGCGCTTCTTCTGAATCGCGTTGCGCAAACGAAGAGCCTCTTGATTGTATGGATCAGTGACAAGGACAATTTCGCATTCATCAAGCGCTTGATCAATCTCACGCGAGGAGAGAAGCTGCCGCGCACGACGGAGGTGCGCACGATTCTTTTCGCGCTTCGCCTTGAAGTCTTCATCATTGCGGCGATGGGAGATGGAGGAGAAGTCCGTCTTACCCTCTTCCGGATTGCCTTCCTTAATCCAGTCTTCCAACTGGCGACGCGCTTTCGGATGGCGATAGTCTTTCGCCTTCTCCATCAAGTCAATCGCACGATCACGGCGCCCCATGCGATCTTCCTGAATGGCATCGCGATAGAGACCATCAGCAATACCCTGCCGGCATTCACGGCGAAGCTTCTCATGGGACTGACTATCGTTAAGGAGCTTTTCAGCAATCTCATAGTGACGGCGGGCATCAGCATAGTATTCCGAACGCATGCACTTGCGCGCCTCTTCGATTTCGCGCATCGCCTGCTGGTTGTACGCCTGACGACGGAGCTTCTCCATCTCATGCGCATCGGCAATGATCTGAGCTTTCGAATCAAGCTTGGTCGCCTTCGGTGTCTCAGCCTCCTTCACAGTTTCTTCCGCAACAGGCTTTCCCGCGGCCGTTTCTTCCGCGGCAGTTTCAAGCTCGGTCGGAGCCGAATCGCCCTCTTCAGAGCCTAAAACTTTTTCTTCTGCAGGAGCCTTTACTTCCTCGGCTGGTTCTTCGTTCGAGGCTTCGGCGACCCCCGCGCCATTTTCTTCGACCTCATCGTCCTTTTCGTCCGCGGCACTTTCTTCGGCTGGTTTTTCCTCATCATCATCCGCTTCAACGACCGAAGAGACCTCTTGAATCGGTTTCGTGGTCACAGTTTCGGGAGCTTCTTCCGCGGCCGATTCCTCTTCTGCGGCCGGAGCTTCTTCTGCAGGAGCCGCTTCTTCAACAGTCGCCGAAGGGCTTGTAGATAAGGGCTCCGCCGCGGTTTGCTCTGCAGGAACGCTCGCAGCGGGCGCCGCGGTTTCCGCAGCTGTCTCGCTCTCGAGATCTTTTAACAAGTCGTCCAAATCGTCCTGCGCGAACGCAAGCGATCCAGCGACAACGAATGCCACAGTTGCACTAAGTGCTGTCAGTTTCCTCAAGTTTGTCATACCAAACGCCTTATGAATGCTTTATGAATGTATATTATATCCTAAATTCGCTCAAGTTTCAAGTGCCTCGAGAGTTTTATTTCTCTTGGTCTCGACTTCCTCAAGCGTGATGGAGGCACCTTTTGCCTTGCTCCGAATGCTCTTGACGGCAAACTTTGTACCGTTCAAAGAGATCACAGAACCTGGCACAACGGTGAACTCTTCCACCTTGCCATTTCGTGAATAGACGAGCTTCGCCTGCACATCAAGCGGCTTGCGCTTCTCCTCGATGCGAAGGATGATCGTCTTGTTATCCGACTTGCGAACAAGCGTCACCGTTGAGATATCAACTGTGCGCTCCATACCGCTGCCGCCTTCAATCTTGCGCTTCTCAGATTTCTGAGTGTACTTCTTCGCGACAAAGCCTGTATCTCCAATGTCTGTGCCTTCAAGAATTGAATAACGATAGCCAAGCTTGCCATAGTCGTTGCGGCGCTTCGGATCAGTGAATTCAAGCTTCATGCCACTCGGCGTCTTCATCGCGCTCACAAAATAGAACGGGAGGAACGTCTCTTTGAGCGGAAGCTCAAGCTTGAGAGAATCAAGATAATCTGGGTGAGACTTGGGATCCTTCGGATCGGTCTTCGCAAGGTACTCTTCCATATTAGTAAAGCCATCATTATCCGCATCTGCATGTGCGTCCGCCGGGTCATCAGGATTCAAACCATAACGCCGTTCCCATTCGTCCGGAAGTCCATCACCATCCGCATCAAGCACAACAGCTTTCTTTTCTGGAAGCTTCTTTCCACAAAGTGGGCATGTCTCAAGACCAAAACGAATCGGCTTCGTACAAAACTTACAAGTCATACGCTTTTCGGAGGCCAAGAAGCTTGCTTCTGAACCCTTAATCTCAGCGATGTAAATAGGCTTGCGCACGGCTCCAACAACACGTGCATAATCATCTAAGTTCACAGCTTTGACACCGCTCGGACGTGATTTTGATAATGGATCAATGCTCCGAAGCGCTGCTGTCGTTTCGTCCTCGGCATTCTTACCAAATTCGCTGACCGCATAAACACCTGCGCCAATCATCACAATAATGGCAAATGCGAGGGCAAGCCATTCATAATGCGCAGCAAAGAAATTGCTACTCTGATTGTTCATTACTTGTCCTCCTTCTTTGTAGCTCCTTTAGAAGTGGGTTTCTCTGACTTCGCATTCTCCTTTGTACGGAAGTCATACACAGAGAACCGCATGGAAACCTTGAACGGCAAGGCCTTGGAAGGATCCGAGACAATACGAACCGCATTTGTTTCACTATTTGCACCTTCGCCATTTGCCGCGCCAAAGCCCGTTGCATTCTCAGAGGAAACCACGCTGCGCCGCCGACGTGATGCGCGCCGTGAATTCGCTTCGTCCTTCTTATCACCATCCAAAGCAGAGGCTAATGCATCTGTCTCATGAAAGAACGTAAGATCATCAATAACAATAAAACGTGGAGATGCCGCAAGCGCATTCACTGCGTTCACAATACCTTGAGGCTGCGCCTTGAACGTCACAGTAAAGCGCGTCACATTTGGCAAAGAAGATGCGGCGGCCTCGACCTTAGCCTTATTTTTGCGCTTATTCTTGTTTGTCTTGCGCGCATCCTCATCACTCGCTTTTGGCTCAGCCTGCATTGTCACTTCTGCAATCTCGGTCACGCCCGTCACGGCAAGAGCCGCAATCACGGTTGAAACATCATACCATTCGCGTTGCAAGCGCGGCAGATCTTCTTCTTTCGGCATCACGCCAGCAGAAATGTATTCAGCAAACCCAAATGCGAAACCAGGCTTCACAAGCTTCCCTTCCACCGTGCCAGGCAATTCAGACAGGCGCCGCGCCTCTTCCACGAGGAATGTTTTGAATGCAGGGGGCGTTGTACGCTCAAAAGCCTGATCGCCACGTGCGGCCAAAGCCCGGGCATCTGTACTCCAGGACACAAAGTCCATTCGATTGGATTCAAGCGCGCGAACACCCGCCGGACCTGGATAAATTGGCAAATGCACAAGCCGCTCAGCATCAGAACGTGAGATGTCCAACTCTTCAGCTTGCTCTGAACGGCTTGAAAAAGCAATACAAATCAAGACGAGCAAAGCAATCGTCGCAAGGGCAATAATGCCCCCAATCGCAATAAGAATAATTTTTGTCTTACTCATTTGAATTTCAACTCCACTACGAATTGTTCAACGCTTGCAAGCTTGCCGACTGGCGTCATGCCCGCAATTTTCACACTTTCAGGCACCACAACGGGCGAACCTTTAAGTCGTGCCACAAAGAGCTCGGAAGCTGTCTCGCGCTTGCCGCCATTTTTCTTCGCTGAAGCCTCAACAAAAGCTTGCAAACTATCTTCCCACCCACGAATCGTAATACGCCCAGCTTCCCATTTTTCAATCCACATGCCAGGAGCAAGTGCCGTACGCACCGCATTAAACTGCGTCGTCGTTGCCGTGCGAGCCGCGAGAAGTCCGCGCAAAGATTCCGCTTCTGCTTGAGCCGCATTCGCGTCACCCTGAGCTTTTTTAACCTTCGCATCAAAGGAACGCAAGGATTGAACTTTGGCATCCACGCCTTCGTAAACACTTGTCATAACTTCAACCGAATGAAGCACGCCAAGATACACACCACTAAGCGCGAGAATAAAGATAACACCAGCAGTAATGACAATCGGAATCTTCTTCCGTTCTGCGCGTGCGACAACGAGCGAAGGCGGAAGCAAATTAATGGAGAAACGCGCAAGCCCTGCATAATGTAACGCAACGCCCGCCGTAGCCGCAAGAAGCGCACAATCAGAACCAAATGCCTCTTCGTTGATTGCAGGACCAATGGTCATCACATCAAACGGATTAAAGAACTCAACTTCAACTTCCAAGTTCTCCGAGAAGAATTCATCAACGCGCGGCAAAAGTGCCGTACCGCCAGTGAGATAAAGCTTGACGGGAGCTGAACCTCCTTGTTGTGACCGATAAAAATTAATGCTACGCGAAATCTCAACCTGCAGACGCGTCATCATCGCGCGGCAAACTTTTGAGACACGGTCTGCCATCTCATCTTCATCTTCGGCCACGCCACCTGCAGCCACGTACGCTTTTTCACACTTGAACTGTTCAGCCTCTTCAAGCGTACGCCCAGTCGCTTGCGCAATTTCGCGCGTTAGATTATTACCCGCAATTGGGATAGAACGGTTGTAAACCCTGTCCCCTTCCACAATAACAAGTGAAGTTGTTTTTGCGCCGATATCAAGTAAGACTACACACGAATCATCACCTGGGCGAATAGCCTTGAGCGCATTCGTAAGAGCAATTGGCGCCACGTCCACGAGCTCGGGTTGAAATCCTGCCGAAGCAACAGCCGAAGTAAGCGATTCAATCTGATCAATCTTAGCCGAGACAATCATGACGGATTTGTCGCCATTCTCAGCATCTCCCAAGACCTGGCGGTCACACACCATCTCATCAATCGGAAACGGCACATTCTGTTCAATCTCGTAGCGAACAAGCTGCTCAAATTTTTCATCGCCGCCTGCAGCCGGAATGTTCGCAAACCGATAAAAAGCTGTCTGCCCAGAAACGGAAATAGCCACAGGACCCGGGCGAATACCCGTCGCATGCGTAATTTCCATCAATGCGGGAACAAGAATGGTCTGTGTGTCGCCCGAGTCCAACGAAGCTGCGAGCGGAGCAAGGCCATAGCGTGAAAGCGTCAGCGCACCTTTCGCGTCCGCTTCATATTCGGCAAGGGCGACCGTCGCTGCACCGATATCAAGTGTAAGAAATTTCTTGGCCATTACTGCACCACCATTTCATAATCGTTCGGATTCACCAAGGCCCAAATCGTCTTGGAGCGATCTTGCAAGCCCTGACGGCGTTCAATCATAGGCTCTCCATTTTGAGTCGCATTCATAATTTTGCTATCATTCCAAAATGCCGCCTCAAGAGTCTTCGGATGAGTTGCAATCCCTTTAATTTCGCTCTCGCAATCACCCGCGAGGACAGCGCCATCTTTATTCGCAATCACGAGCCCAATAGCTTTTGGTTCGCCAAAACGCTCCAAATAAGACGGTGCCAAACACACGCTGGCCGCATGAGAACCTTTTGGAATGTTCGCGTATGTGACCGAGGTCGAAAAATAAGAGTAGGGCGGAATTTTATCCGTCTTATCTTTTTCAGTTGCACTCTTCGTTTCAAGAAGGACATGCCACGTAAATGTCAACTGATCCTGCCAACGCGCATAGGTTGAATACTTCGCCTCAAGAACAATCCATTTACGCGGCTTCGTATAGCACTGGCCAATAATTGTCGCGCCCGAAATGGAAGGTGCCATCAACGTAGAAACTCGCCCAAGTTTAGGAAATTGATCAATCGTAATCTTAGCGTCTTTACCCGAGACAGCAGGAGTGTCGTCTGCGACATCCATCTTTACAGCCGCTTTGCGCGGAGCCGCAACCGCTACAGCCACCGTCAAGGCTGTCACAACCAGCATCGTCAATTTAGTATTCATTTTCATGTTCCTCCTGTTTGAATATGGTTTAGTTAAAGTACTTTCATTTTCGGAAGATCTTGAATATCAACAAGACCAACAACATGACCTCGTGCATCGCACACGGGTAAATCATCTATGCGCTTACGCTCAAAGACTTTCAATAATTCTGCCGCATAAACATCATCGCGCACAAACATAGGAGATTGCGTCATATGTGTTGAAATAGAATCTGCAAGCACACCCGAGCGATCTGTTGCCTGCGCCATAATACGACGAAAATCACCATCCGTGAAAATCCCCAGTAAGAGACCCGCGTCATCTGCGATGACTGCCGACCCTGCTTTAGCTTTGGTCATTGCAAGAAGAGCCTCCAACACAGTCGCTGTCGGTGCGACGCGAGCAAGATGTTCACCCGTACGCATCACATCGGTCACCTTCATCACAAGTGCACGCCCAATTGCACCTGCAGGATGATTCATCGCATAGTCCTCAATAGGGAATTTCTGCGCATCAATCATCACCATCGCAAGCGCGTCCCCCATCGCCATCGTTGCCGTTGTGGAATTCGTTGGAGCCATGCCAAACGGGCAAGCTTCACGTCCACACGGAATCTCAATGTGCACGTCACTCATCTTGGCAAGCGTTGAGTCAGGCTTGCCTGTCATAGAAATGACTTTCAACCCGTGGCGACGAATCGCAGGAATGAGGCGAATGACTTCATCGGATTCACCACTAAAAGAAAGCGCAAGTAAGACATCGCGCGAAGAAACCATTCCAAGGTCTCCATGCATTGCCTGCACAGGATTCAAAACAATTGAACGCGTGCCCGTTGAAGAAAAGATGGCGCTCATCTTCTCGGCAATGTGCAAATTCTTGCCAACGCCCGAGACGACCACGATGCCGCCATTCGAAACAACACCCAACATCAGCTCCACCGCATTGGTAAAGCTTTTGCCAAGCGAGTCGCGAGTCCGACAAAGTCCCTCGATTTCAATATCGAAGACTTGCCGTGCGCGTGCAATCTGGTCGTTCTCAGTCATTCGTTTCAATCCTCACTTCGTTGTGCTCTGGAGTAAGGTTACACAAATCGTACCCACAATATCTTCTGCCGAGCAACCGCGCGAAAGGTCGTTCATCGCCTTCGCGAGACCTTGCAAATTCGGGCCGATTGCCGTCGCGCCACCCAGGCGCTGTGCAATCTTGTAGCCAATGTTGCCCGCCTGCAAATCTGGGAAAATGAAGACATTTGCGTTGCCTTGAATTTCACCGTTCGGGTTCTTGAGCTGTCCAACAGCTGGAGCGATGGCCGCATCAAATTGCAACTCGCCATCCATCTTGATGCCAAGTTCCGCAAAGCGCGGCTTCGCAAGCTCAACGGCCTTTTGCACCTTCTCCACGAGCTCGCCCGCGGCACTTCCCTTTGTCGAAAAACTCAAATACGCCACGCGCGGCTCTTTACCCGTCAAATCGCGATACGTTTGAGCCGTCGCAAGACCAATGTCCACGAGCTGTTCAGCCGTCGGATTAGGAATCACCGCGCAATCGCCAAACGCAAGAACCGTATCGCCCGATGGTGTCGGGACCTTGAGATCGAGGATGAAGCACGAGCTTGCCGTCTTCACACCCTTCTGCGTGCCGAGCGTATGAAATGCCGCGCGAAGCATGTCGCCTGTTGAAGCAATTGAACCCGCAACAAGGCCATTGACTCGCCCGAGTTTCACCATCATACCACCGAAATAGATGCGCTTTGTGCGAAGCGTCTTCTGTGCACCCGCGAGATCAATAATCTTTTGCTTCTCCACGGGCTTGCGCGATTCCTTCGCGTTCCATGCCTCAAGGTAGGCCGCTTCAAGTTCCGCGTCACCATGCGTATAGTCAATCGTTTTGATGTTGCGTTCAGCAAGGGAAAGCCCCGCCTTCGCTTCTGCCGCGGCAATTTCTTCTGCCGTACCCAGCACAATCGGAGTACAAATATGGCGATCCACACACGCGCACGCAGCCGTAATCACACGCGCATCCATGCCTTCAGGCAGTACAACCGTGCCATTCAACTTTGATGCTTTTGCAATAATATCAGAAATTGCACTCATTCTATAAATCTCCTAAATTACTTAG
>CAVIVB010000034.1:5886-9982 GCA_963645785.1 bacterium | reverse complement strand
CGGTTCGCGAAGGATGCCGCGTGGAAGCATGTTGCCGTTGCCGAAGGGGTTGGTGGAATCGACGAGGACGACTTCAATGGAATGCTTGAGTTTTTTATATTGGAAGCCATCATCGAGGATGAGAGTATCGCAACCGAGGCGCTTGATGGCGTAGCGGCCCGCCTTGACGCGATTGCGGTCAACAACAACGGCGACGCCTGGAAGGTTAGAGGCGAGCATGTAGGGTTCATCGCCACCAGTGGCCGAATCGAGGAGAAGGCGTTTTCCGTCGGAGACGACAAGGGGCGGTTCGATGACTTGTGTGAAGATGCGCTGCCAGAGGGGTGCTTCTTTGCGGCGGTAGCCCCGTGAAAGGATGGCAACGCGGCGGCCTTGGGCGGCGAGGGTGCGTGCAAAGATTTCGGTGACGGGAGTTTTGCCGGTGCCGCCCGCGGTGACGTTGCCGATGGAGATGACTTGCACGCCCAAGGGGAAGCGGCGCAAAATGCCCCAACGGTAGAACGCGTCACGAATGGAAACGACCGCGGCAAAAATGAAGCTCACACCTTTAAGAAAGGCGAGGAGAATGCGGATCGAAAAGGGTTGATCCTTATCCGCGCCTTTCTCCTGGATGAGTTTGACGAGGTAGCTTTCGAGGCGTTCGATTGCGTTGGGACGATGTTTACGCATAGTGGGGATTAATCACCAAAGACGGAACCCATGGAGGGGCCGATGGCACGAAGATAGATGTAGAAGCCGATGTGCCAATCGTCCTCATATTCCGAGCCATCAATGCGAGTCACACTGTTTTCGTAGGCGAGGAGGAAACGGAAGCCGAGACAATCAGTACGGTAGTCAATCCAAGTGCCGACTTCGTCGAGCTCGCCGAGTGTGCAATCCCAACGGATGTAAGGACTCCAGGCGATAGCATCGCAGAGTTCGTGTTCGAAGCGGAAGGTGACGAAGTTGTAACGCACCCAGTTGAAGTCGTCGCTTTCGAAACGGCGATTGAGAAAGTTTGTGACGATGCGCGGTGAAGAAGAGAAATCCCACCATCGATAATCTCCCGACTGGAAGGAAACGTTGTAGGTGAATGCTTTTGCAAGACGATGTTGCCAAGCGAATTCACTCGTTGCGACACGGCTATTATCACCATCATATTCGATGCGGCCGAGAAGAGCCATGTCGGGAGATGGGAAGTAGCGGAGGCGCACGCCTGGGTAAGCGGAGAGACCGTCCGTGCCGTAGTTGGGCTTGCCGGGTTCGGCGAGGCGATGGAAGCGATCGCCAGTAGTCCAATCGGCGGAATTACATTGAAGCGCGACGTAGACATCGAAGTCAAAGACATCGCGGAAAGCGCCGCGGTCATTGGCTTCGCGGAAGACGTTGCGGATGCCGGGCGTGATGCCGCACCAGGTGTAAGGCAAGTTGCGCGAGCGACCTGCGAATTGGTCGAACCAATCAGTAGAAGCGTCGATTGAATCAAAGACGTAGGGGCGCGAATTATTGCTGAGGCCAGAGTACCAGGCCTTTTGAGCGAGAACATCGGCATAAGGTTCGATCATGTGTTGCCAGGTATCGGAGAGATCGCCCGTGCCGCGCGCGGCAAATGTGATGCCACCTTCGAGGATAGAGCGCACGATAGAATCGCCTGTTTTACCGGCCGAGCCTTTGCCGTCAAGGATGGTGTTGCCGCTGTTGTTCCAGTAGGTGCCGTGATAAGCGACACGAGGAACAACGGAAAGAACGTCCGCAACTTTGAAGGGCGCGGTGACGCGATGATAGGTGTCGAGGCGGAAGGTTGTGTAGCGTGCCCATTCGCCAGGATTTTCGCGGAAGGCATAGTCGGTCGCAGTATTGCCATAGACAGCCGATTGGCGATGGAGATAGCCCGCACGCGTAGAAGATTCATAGTTGAGCGGAAGGTTCCAAATGGGCGTCGGCGCGATGTCGAGGAACCATTCGGGGAGGCGTGCGGTACCACCATAGAAATCGTTGAGCGGGCCCGAGGCGCTCACACCCGTGCCCCACGCATTTTCAATGTGCTCCCAAGCGAGTTCGTTGGAGTTGTGACTGATGAATTGGTTGCGAATGCCAAAGAGTGAATTACGCAAGAAGTCACTGTAGAAATAGGAGTCGCTATAGATTGCACCCGCAAGGCGAATGGAGTCGCGCTCGGTCACTTCCCAGCGATGTTGGAGCTCGATGCCGTAACGATTGTCGGGGACTTCGCTGCCCCAGTTGCGCCAATTGTTATCAGAGGAATACCAGCCCTTATCATATTCGTCAGACCAATCCCAGGCATAGTAAACCTTAAATTTGCCAAGGCCATAGTCGCCAAGTTGCCAGTTGAGGGACTGACCAAGAGCAAAGCCATTTTCATAGCGCATATCAAAGCGCGTATTGCCGCGGAGGAAGTAGCTGCCTTCTTTGTAAGTGCGGTCGCCCAAGATGTGGTAGACGTACTTATTGAGGAGGTAGGCGCCCCAACGCGAGGTGTAGCCAGGCATCGTGCGCAAACCATCTTGACCGTCAATTGTGTAGTACCAATAGGGCAAGTAGAAGATTGGAATTTCCCAAAAGCGCAAGACTGCATTTTTGACAATCGCGTACTCGCCATCTTGATATTCAATGCCACCATTGATGCGCCAGTGACGACAACCAGGGGCGTTTGTACAAGTCGTAAGCATCGCGGTGTCATCGAGAATGTAGTGATCTTCACCATCCTTCTCGATGTGCTCCGCTTCGAGGCGATAGGGTGTGGAAACCGCGACAACATGGCCCGAGGCGACGAGCGATTCGGTGGCACGATCGGCAGCAACGCGGTCGGCTGTGACGCGCAATTTCTCCGCGGCAAAAGTCGCAGACGATGTCACACAAGTGACGGCCCAAAAGGCAAAGAGTGTGGAAGTTTTCATGATTGTGAATAGAGGACTTTGGAGGTTGCTTTATCCAGGATCGCGAAAGATTCTGGGTGACGATGAAGTTCCGAAACGAAGCTGAGACGCGTGTTATACGTGTTCTGCAGTTCGGTCAAAACTGCGCTATCTTCCATGCGCAAACGTTGCATGACTTGCGGCGCGATGAGAATCTTCGGCTCGAATGGCTTCTTCTCAATTTCGGCGCGCTTGAGGAGCGTCGTCAAGCGGCGTTGGATCTCAATCGAAATAGCCATTGGCGATTTGACGACGCCGTGTCCATGGCAATACGGACAAGTCGAAGTCAGCATCGAAAGGATGGATTCTTCCTGACGCTGACGCGACATTTCAAGAAGGCCCAGCTCCGAAATTTCGAGAACGTTCGTGCGTGCGCGATCGCGCTTCAAGGCCGTACGCAAAGCGCGGTAAACTTGCTTTTGGTGCTTGCGAGATTTCATGTCGATGAGATCAAGAACGACAAGCCCACCCACGTTTCGAAGGCGTAACTGCCGCGCGACTTCTTCAACGGCTTCGAGGTTGACTTCCAGGATGGCTTCCTCTTGCGAACCATTGCCTTTGTGGTGGCCCGTATTGACATCCACCGCAATCAAGGCTTCGGTTTCATCAATGACAAGATAGCCGCCCGACTTAAGCGGAACTTGCCGCGCAAATGCGGTATCGATTTGGCGTTCAAGGCCGTAGTGTTCGAAGATGCCTGTGCCACCATCGTAGCGGCGGATCTTGGCTTTCGCACGGCGTGAAATGCGGCTTGTCACATCGCGCATCGCCTCGTAACTCTTCTCGTCATCAATGATAATCGCATCCACATCTTCGGTGAGCCAATCGCGCACAACTCGCTCACACAAGTCGGGTTCTTGGAAGATGCAACAAGGTGTGCGCAGATTCTTCGTGTTCGCCTGCATTTCATTCCAGATGGAGAGCAAGTTGCGGAGATCGCGTGCAAACGCTTTCGCGCTCGCTCCCTGCCCCGCCGTGCGCACGACAAGCCCCACATTATCAGGAAGCGGCAAGCGGTCAAGAATTGTTTTCAATCGGCGGCGTTCGGTCGCGTCACCAATCTTCTTGGAAACGCCGCGAACGTGTGCGCCGGGCATCATCACGAGGTAGCGACCAGGGATGGATAAGTTCGCCGTCACGCGCGGGCCCTTCGTCGAAATTGGACCCTTCGTCACTTGAAC
>CAVIVB010000034.1:0-5876 GCA_963645785.1 bacterium | reverse complement strand
CTTGAACAATGATTTCGGCTCCCGGAGGAAAGAGCTTGGCAACTTCCTCATCCGAAAGACGCGGCGGTTTACGTCCATTGCCACGCGCGGCAGAATTCCCACCGTCATCTTCATCAAGAATTGAATCCGCATCAGGCGTCATATCCCAATAATGAAGAAACGCATTTTTCTTGAGCCCGATATCAACGAAGGCAGCTTGCAAATCGTTCTCAAGATTCTGGATGCGCCCCTTGAAGACACTGCCGACAAGGCGCTCTTCTTCAGGATGTTCAACCATGAATTCTTCGAGGCGACCATTCTCTGTCACCGCAACACGCGTTTCAAGTTTCTCCACATTCACAATAATTTCGCGCCGCATTTTCGAGCGCTTCAACCAACCAAACAAGTTTATCATTTAATAACCTTTCCGTGTATCGCTACACTTTGAATAAGACCAAGTCCAGACATCACCGTAATTAGAAAGGTGCGCCCAGACGAAATGAACGGCAAGGGCAATCCCGTAATCGGCACAAGCCCAATTGACATCGCGATGTTCACATACACATGCGCGAAGATGAGCGTCGATATACCGAGCGCGAGAAGCCGCCCTCGTCCGTCCGTTGTTGTAATCGCCACCCACGCGCCTGGAATGAGAACCATCCCAAACAACGTCAGCAGCACCAAAGATCCGACGAATCCCGTCTCTTCCGCATACACGCAGAAAATAAAGTCGTTCATCGAAATTGCCTGTGGCAAGTACTTTAGGTGATTCGTCTCACCCTTGCGTATGCCCTTGCCGAGAAAACCGCCCGAGCCAATCGAAATCTTGGCCTGACGCAAATTATACCCCGCGCCCATCAAGTCCTCCTCCGGAAAGAGAAACACTTTGACGCGACGGATTTGATGATTCTTGAGCGGCAGATATTTCAAAATAAGTTCACGCCGCGCAGGTGCAACACCAGGCTTTTCCGCCTCATACACCGCGCCCAAAATAAGAAGTGCCGCGAACGCACCAATCGCAAAAAGCGTCACAAGCCCACGCCGCCAAACACGCGCGACAAAGAGCATCAACAGCGTCGCTGGCACGAGCGTCAACGTCGTTCCCAAATCAGGCTCCATCAAAATGAGCATTGACGGAACCCCAATAATAACTGCCGCGATACAAAATCCTTTGAACCCTTTCAAGTGGCTCGCCACATGCGCCAAAAATGCAATCACGCACAACTTCGAAATCTCGCTCGGCTGGAAAAACCACAACCACCGCTTGCCACCATACACCGTCGACCCCACTAGCAACACCAGCACCAACAACCCAATTGCCGCAACATACGCCGGCGTCGCAAAGAAATCCAACAACCTCCGATAGTCCATCAATGCCAGCGCAAAATAAATGACAAGCCCCACAATCGCAGTCGACAAATTGTTCATCCACATCCCGTGGAAAATCGTCTCCGCACGCGCCGTGCCCGCCGACCAAATCGCCGTCGTCCCCACGCCAATAAGCGCCAGCATCGCGAGGAACATCAACCAATTAAAGCCTCTAAGCGTCCACTTCATAAGAACACCGCCTTCAAGACTTCGGCCACTTTCGGCGCGGTCGTCCCGCCACCCGACTGCCCATTTTCAATTACCATCGCAACCGCCACTGTCGGAATCGCATTCGTCGCCGGCGCATACGCAATGAACCACGTATTCTTTCGCTTCTTCTCGCCATGCCCAACTTCCGCCGTGCCCGTCTTACCCGCAACCGCAACTCTCACGCCTTCACCGCCGCGCCGCCCCGTACCGTCATTCTCGCTCACAACACGCCGCATCCCTTCCCGCACAACTTCCAATTGCCCCCGCGTAAACTTCAGCGGCACCCGCTCCGCCTCCACATCCAACTTGAAATGCGGCGTCACCAAATACCCCGTCCCAATCGCACCCGCCACACGCGCCATCTGCAACGGACTCACGAGCAACATCCCCTGCCCAATCGCCATCTGCGGCAAATCCCCCGGATACCACCGCTCATGATACGTCCGCTCTTTCCACTCTGCATCCGGCACCACCCCCGCATAATCCACACCAAAATCAACACCTGTCTTCGCACCCAAACCCAATTCCCGCGCCGCACAAATCACCGCGTTCGTCCCAATCTCAACACCCATATTGCAGAAGTACGAATTGCAACTCTTCACCAATGCCCGCCGCACACCCACAGGCCCATGCCCCCACCGACTCGAACAATGCAACTTCATCGTCCCATACTGAAACACCCCCGTGCAAAAATACTCTTCCTCCGCCGAACGCCCCGCACGCAAACCCGCCAACGCCGTAATCGGCTTGAACGTCGACCCCGGCGCATACACCCCGCCCGACGCCCGATTCAACAATGGCTTATCCGGATCCTTCGCCAACGCCTGATACAACGCACTCGACAAAAATGGCACAAACTCATTCGGATCAAACGTCGGCGCACTCGCATACGCCAAAATCGCACCCGTCCGCGGGTCCATCACCACGCACGCGCCCTTCTCACCCTCCAGCTGCTTCTCCACCGCCTTCTGAATATCCAAATCAATCGTCACTTCCAAATCCGGCCCTCGCCTCGCCTCCGTCACAACTCGCTCGCGAATCGCAAACCCACGCGCATCCACTAGCACCTTCTTCTCGCCCGCACACCCACGCAAAAAACTATCATAATAAATCTCAAGCCCACTCCGCCCACGCATCTCGCGATCACTAAAATTAAACCGCTCATCCCCCGCCTCCGACACCGGCACATCACGCCCCACATACCCCAACAAATGCGCCGCGCACCGCCCATTCGGATACACCCTCTCCTCCGTCTCCACAATCGAAAATCCATCCAGCCTAAACTCTCGCTCCAAAAACCGCGCCAGCACCTCCTCATCCACATCGCGCCACACCACCAGCGGCATCGCCAACGCCTGCCTCACATGCCACCGTATCGCATTCGTCGTCACATTCGCCGCGCGCCCAATCTCCGTCCCAACCCTCTCAATCGCCGCGGCAATTTCCGCCGTCGTCTTCTCCCACGTCCGCTTCTGAAATTTCTCCGCATGACACACAATCGAAACCGACCTCCGATTATCCGCCATCACGCGCCCCTTCGCATCCAAAATCCGCCCGCGCATCCCCGCCGTCTGCACTCGCCTCACCGACTGCCGCGTATTCTCATAATTGTAATCTGCCGCGCCATCCACCTGCACCGCCTTCAACCGCACGCCCAACACCACAAGCCCCACGATGAACACCGCCATCGTCGCCCAACACGAAAGGTCACTCACGATCGACTCAAACTTCTTCATCAATCGCCACCTTCCTCTCGAGCCACTTCATCAAAATCGCCACCACACAAATAACCACAATCCCCATCGGCACCGCCAGCAACACCCGATTGAACACGCTCCCATTCAAACCCGAATCCCACACATTCAACCACAACTGATAAAACGGAAACGCCAAAATCATCAACGCCCCACGCGGCATCATCGGCAATCTCACAAGCGTCCCCGCCGCCAAAAAGAAACTCGCACTCGTCGCCACCGGCAAACCCGAAAGCGCATCTTCCATCGCCCCCGCCGCACACGCAAATACCACCATCGCCGGCACCGTCCGCCGCGCCGCCACAACTAAAACCATCGCCAACACAATCGGAAATCCCACCCCGACCACCTTCGGCAACATCTCCTCCAAAGCCCCGCCAATGACGAGCCCCATCGCGTAAAAAATAAGCTGGACAATCTCACTTTTCACAGCGAATAAATACATCCTCCAATCCAGAAAAATCCACCATCGGCTGCACCCGCCCCTCCACAACGCCCTCCTCATTCGCCTCCAGCATAATCCAACTTCCAACCTCAATCCCACGCGGATAAATTCCGCCGCGCCCCGACGTCACCACCCGCGCCTGCGGCAAAATCCCATTCGTCGCCGTCAAATGCTTCATCACCAAAACATCCTCCGTGCCACCCGCCACAAACCCATGCGGCTTCGCCAAACTCTCCGCCTCCACCTCGCACGCAATCTTCAAATCCGAATCCGTAATCATCGTCACCTCCGCCGTGTGCGCCGAAACACTCGTCACCAACCCCACAAGCCCATCCGGCACCACCACCACCGCGTCACATTTCACCCCATCCATCGTCCCCTTATCAACCCGCACCGTCTTGCCCGCGCCCGCCGCCGCGCCTCCCCTCGACAAAACCGCCGCGCTCACCCACGCCCCAACATCCTTCGCCCGAAACTCCAACGCCGCACGCAACTTCGCATTCTCCTCCTCAACCCTCTCCAAATCTTGCCGCGCCAAACTCAACGCCGCCACCTCAACCTTCAACCGCTCATTCTCCGCGCGCGCCGCCGCACCCGTAAACATCCCCGCCACATACGGCCATACCCTCCGCACCAAAATCTGCCGCGCACGCTCAATCGGATACACCGCCTCCACCGCCGCGCCACGACACAATACCATCACCAGCGTGACGACCGCCGCCACGCCAATCACAATGTATGTCCCAGTTGTTCTCGCCTTCACTTCGCTCGCCGCCCTTCGCCAATCCCTCAGCTCAAAGCGGGCAAGCCAAAGCCTTATGACGCCTTCTTATTCTTCGACAGGAAATCAAGCTCGTTCATCACAACGCCAGTCCCTTCCGCCACGGCCGATAGCGGATCCTCCGCCACCACCACGGGAAGCCCCGTCTGTTCCATGAGAAGCTTGTCCAAGCCCCGCAACTGCGAACTCCCGCCCGACAGCACAAGACCTCGATCCACCAAGTCCGCCGCCAACTCCGGTTCGCACTTGTCCAACGTGGACCTCACTGCATCCACAATCTGCGACACCGGCTCCTTCAGCGCAACTCGTATCTCCTCCGAAGTAATCGTCAAAGTCTTCGGCAAACCCGTTACGATATCTCTGCCCTTAATCTCTAGCGTCTTCTCCTCAGCCATCGGATAAGCGCTGCCAATCTCTATCTTGACCATCTCCGACATCCGCTCGCCAATCAAAAGGTTATACACCCTCTTGACGTGACTCGCAATGCAATCATCCATCGCGTCGCCCCCAGCCTGACGCGCCGAATAACTGTGCACAATCCCAGCAAGCGATATAATCGCCACCTCGCATGTGCCTCCGCCAATATCAACAATCATCGAACCCGCTGGCTCCGACACCGGTAGCCCAACGCCAATCGCCGCCGCCATCGGCTCCTCAATCAAGAAAACTTCCCCAGCTCCCGCAGCATGCGCCGCGTCTTCAACCGCCCTCTTCTCGACTTCCGTAATCCCGCTCGGAACGGCAATCACCATCCGCGGCTTCGTGTACTTCGAGTAAAAACGCGGCGGGCAAACCTTCTTGATGAAATGCGAAAGCATCGCCTCCGTGATGTCAAAATCAGCTATCACGCCTGACTTCATTGGACGTATCGCCACAATGTTCCCAGGCGTGCGCCCCAGCATCCGCTTCGCCTCCTCGCCCACGGCAAGAACGCGCTTCGACCCAGCCTGTATCGCCACCACCGACGGCTCCCGTAAGACAATCCCACGGTCCTTCGCGTATACAAGCGAGTTCGCGGTACCAAGGTCGATACCGATATCTGTTGAGAAAAACGACTTAAATTTCCCGAACATGTCTAATCTCTATAATGGTTTCCAACGTTTACGAGACATATTATACCATATTTCACTTCCCGCGTCAACCGCAAAAAGTGAACTTTCTTTCTTTTCTTCCTCCCCCTCTCTTCTCTCCCTCTGCTCTCATCAACCCTTCTGCACGCGGTCGCCTTTCAACCGCCACGCATAATCCTGATACTCAAGTTTCATCTCTTTCAAGACCCGAACTTTGATCTCCAATGGATTCGCTTCCTTCGAAATCTTCCCTGTCGCATTTACATTCC